>CACFOC010000013.1 GCA_902567945.1 uncultured Pelagibacteraceae bacterium
CTAAAAATAATTTTAATTGGATAAAGAGACAAAGGCCAGATTTAATTTGTTGTTTTGGGTGGTCGCAATTAATTAAAAATAAAATTTTAAATTTAGCAAGAATGGGTTCCATTGGTTATCATCCCGCTCAATTACCAATGAATAGAGGCAGACATCCAATTATTTGGACTTTGGTATTAGGTATGAAATTTACATATTCAACATTTTTTTTTATGACAAATAAAGCTGATTTTGGAGAAATAATTAGTAAAAAAAAGCTTAAAGTTTACAAATTTGAAAATTCCTGGAAACTTTATAATAGATTAATGAAAATTGCATCAAGTCAATTAATTCATATATTAAAAAAAATAAATAAAAGATCAACTTTTTATAAAAACAAAAGTAAAACTATTTCTCCAAGTAAAAACCAAAATTTTTGGAGAAAAAGAGATTATAATGACGGAAAAATCGACTGGCGAATGAATGGAACAAGTATTGACAATTTAGTTAGAGCATTAGATAAACCTTTTCCAGGATCTTACTTTATTTTCAAAAATAAAATTTATAAGGTGTGGAAAATTAAATTTAAAAAAAGAAAAGATTTAAAAAATATAGAACCTGGGAAAGTAATAAGCTTAAATAAGAAAAAACCAGAAATTAAATGTGAGCATGGATCTATAATTATTAAAAAAATGTCACCAAGTTTAAAATTAAAAATAGGAGATTACTTATGAAAAAAGTATTAATTATTGCACCTCACCCAGATGATGAAACTATTGGTTGTGGAGGCACAATTTTATCTCACAAATTTAAAGGTGACAAAATTTATCAATTAATAATGACACAAATGAGCAAAAAACATGGGTGGTCAAATAAAAAAATTATAATGAGAAAGAAAGAAATAAAAAAGGTTTCAGCAGCTTATAAATTTTCAAACACTTATCAGTTAAATTTTTCAACAGGTCGCCTTGACAACATACCATTTGAAGATTTAATAAAAAAAACTTTCCAGATAATTAAAAAAATTAATCCCGAAATTATTTATATGCCATATCATCTAGACGTTCATACAGATCATCAGATTACAGCAAAAGCTGTTCAGGCTTGCATTAAATGGTTCAGAGCTCCTTCTATCAAAAAAGTGTTAATGTATGAAACTATTTCAGAAACAGATTTTAATTTTTTATCGTTGGATAATTTTAAACCAAATACTTTCGTTGATATATCTAATTTTATAAAAACAAAAAATAAAATTTTAAGTATTTATAAGTCAGAAATAGGTAGACATCCATTTCCGCGAAGCGTTGAGGCAGTTAGATCTCTTGCAATTTTAAGAGGTATTCAGTCTGGATATAATTTTGCAGAGGGCTTTCATTTAGTTTTTCAAAGATGAAAATAAAGCTAAAAAATTTATTAGTTACAAAGAACACTTCTATAAGCGAGTGCATGCAACGTTTAAATGATACTGGCAAAAAAGGTTTAATAGTGATCGATAAAAGAAAAAAATTATTGGGAACAATTACGGACGGGGATATAAGAAGAAGTATACTCAACGATTTTGATATAAAACAATCAATAAAAAATGTTTACTTCAAAAATCCGGCAAGTTTTATTAAAGATAATTACAAAAAAACATTAACAAAAAAAATATTAAAAGAAAATATTAACTTAGTTCCGATTGTAAACAAAAAAAAGATTGTAATAGATTATCTAACTTGGAATGATTTTTTTAAAAATGAAAAAAAATTTGAAATACTTAATAAAATTCCATTAGTTGTAATGGCTGGCGGAAAAGGAACACGGATGGAACCTTTTACTAAAATATTTCCAAAGGCCCTTTTGCCTGTAAAAGAAAAACCAATAATTCAACATATTATTGAAAAATTTGCTCAAAGTGGAGTTAATAAATTTTTTATTACCGTAAATTATAAAACAGTGATTCTTAAATCTTTTTTTTCTGAATTAAATTTAAATTATTCAATTAGTTTTATTCATGAAAAAAACCCCTTAGGAACTGTAGGTGGCCTAAGGTTACTTAAAAATAAGGTTTTAACTCCTTTTTTTGTAACAAACTGCGATACAATTATTAACGTTAATTACGACAACGTATATAGATTTCATTTAAAAAATAAAAATGATCTGACTTTGGTTGCTTCAAATAAACAATATCAAGTTCCTTATGGCGTTTGTCAAATAAGTAAAAAAGGGTCGCTACATAAACTTATTGAAAAACCTAAGCACGACTATCTAGTTAATACAGGGTTATATATTATGAATCCAAAAGTTTTGAATTTAATTCCTAAAAATAAATTTTTAAATATAAATAATTTATTAAAATCAATCAAAAGAAAAAAAATGAAAATAGGAGTTTATCCTGTAAGCGAAGAATCTTGGTCAGACATAGGTCAATGGTCAGAATACAATAAGTTTTT
The DNA here is from genome assembly GCA_902567945.1 of uncultured Pelagibacteraceae bacterium. Classification (GTDB taxonomy): domain Bacteria; phylum Pseudomonadota; class Alphaproteobacteria; order Pelagibacterales; family Pelagibacteraceae; genus AG-414-E02. Next base: position 2,412 of record CACFOC010000013.1, read on the forward strand.
TAAAAGTTCTTAATAGCATTAATTAATATAATAAGATGTATAAAAATTTCTCTTTTCTCGCGCTCGTAGCTGCTAGAAATGGATCAAAAGGCTTGAAAAATAAAAATGTAATAAATTTATGTGGAAAACCATTGGTCCAATGGACAATAGAAGCGTCAAAAAAATCAAAAATAATTGATCATACTTTGGTCTCTACAGATTCAGTAAAAATTATTAATTTATCAAAAAAACTAAATATAGATGCACCTTTTAAAAGACCAAAACATTTGTGTAAGTCGAGTTCATCTATAGGGAAAGTGGTAAAACATTCAATTGATTGGGCAAAAAAAAATATTCAAACTAAATTTGATTTTTTAATTCTACTACAACCAACATCTCCTCTAAGGACATCAATAGATATCGACAAAGCAATAAAATATTACTTTAAAAATTCAAAAAATTACTCTGAAACAATGGTGTCTGTATATAAAGCACCTAAAAAAGTTGGTTGGATTATGACGAGAAATAAAAAATATATTTCTTTTGCTTTAAAAAAAACAAGAAATAGAAAAGTTCACTTGAGACAAAAAGTGGAAAATTATTTTTTACCGAATGGAGCAATTTATTTTTGTAATTTAAATAAATTTAATGGAAATTTTTATACAAACAAAACTTTTTTTTATGAAATGGAACTTGAAAATTCGGTTGACATAGATGATAAAAATGACTATGAAATTGCTAAAAAAATGATGACAAAAGGCTTAAAAAATGGATCTGCTAAAAGGTAACTACAAACTTAAAAAAAATATTAAAAAAAAGAAGCTTAGCCAATCAGAGGAATTGGAAAAAAAATTTGAAAAAGAGGCATCAAAAAGGTTAGGCGGAAGCATGGTTTATGTCGCTAAGAAAAAAGTAAATTGGACATTAAACAATAAATAAAGTTAACTTTTGATTAAAAAATCGCAAAAGAAAAATACTTTCCTAGACAAAATTATAAAAAAGTTGGAAGGTACAACTTATAAATCAATAGTTCCAACAGTATTAAAAAATGTCAAGAAAAATAGAAAATATCTTAAATACGGAAAATCGATTGAAAATTTAAAGGGTTATAAATTTAATAAAGGAAAAGTAGCTGTAGTTGTGGCGTCCGGACCCAGTTTGAGAAGATATAATCAAATTAAAATATTAAAAAAATATAAAAATCGTTTAATCATTATATCAGCTGATGGTGCATTATATTATTTGCTTGATAATGGAATTATACCTGATTTAGTAATAACTTTAGATCCCCATCCTACAAGAATTGTAAGATGGTTTGGAGATCCGAAGCTAACTAAAAGTAAAATTAAAAAAGATGATTATTTTTTAAGGCAAGATTTGGAAACTGATTTTCGAAAAGAAATAAGTTCAAATAAAAAAAATACAACTCTTTTTAATAAATTTTCAAAAAAAATAAATATTGCAGTTTGTACTTCATCATCATTGGCTGTAGTAAAAAGATTAGTTAATTCAAAATCTAAAATTTACTGGTGGAATCCATTCTTAGACGAACCAAAAAATAAAAATAGCGCAACAAGAAAAATTTATAAAATAAATAAAATGCCAATTATTAACTCTGGTGGAAATGTTGGTGCAGCAGCATGGATGTTTGCTGATAGTGTTTTGAAAGTTGATAAAATAGCTCTATTAGGCATGGATTTTTCTTATTATATGGATACACCAATAAAAAATACACAATATTATGATAGAATTTCAAAACTTACAAAAAAAAAAAATATAAAATCTTTTTTTAAAAAAATTTACAACCCAAAAGAAAAAAAGTTTTTTTATTCTGACTATGTGTATTTATGGTATAAAGAAATTTTTTTGGAAATGGTTAGTAATACTAACACCAAAACCTTTAATTGCTCAAAAGCAGGTATAATTTTCGATAATGGTATTGTTTGGACTTCTTTAAAAAAATTTTGTAAAATTAATTTATAGCAAAAGTAAAACTTATGGCAAAAGTGTTATTTATAAACCCGATGGTAAGAGAGGAAGATGATCCAAAGCATGTTCCTATGGGCATGGCCCAACTTGCTGCTCTCGCAATAAAAGAAGGACATAAAATACAAGTCTACGATCATAATGCTTGGAGAGCTGATGATGATAAAATAGTGGAAGTTTTAAAATCTGACAATTGGGATTTGATTGCTTTGGGAGGTATTACTACAGCATACTCATCAATAAAAAAATTAGTAAAATTATCAAAAAAGATTTGTCCAAAAATCCCAGTTTCACTTGGTGGTGGAGTAATAACATCGCTGCCTAAAGAAGTAATGAAATGGCTGCCCGAAGTTGATTTTGGTTTCATTGGAGAGTCCTACGTTACATTTTTAGAATGTCTATCAATGATTGATGCAAAAAAAACAGATTGGCATAAAATAAATGGAACTATTTCAAGAGTGAACAATGAATTATACTTTTCACCAAAGAGAGATTTAATTGAAAGTTTAGATAGTCTGCCATATCCAGAATATGACCTTTTTCCAATTGAGGAAGTATATTTTAAAAATAGTGCAATGATGTATTCAGAGGCAGGCATGATGGCCACAAGAAGGTTGGATATTAATGCAAGCATAGGATGTTCTTTAATATGTAGGTTTTGTTACCACTTGGGAATTTCTGGCGACATGAGATACCAAAAAGATGCTAAAGGAAAAATAACGAATGTTGAATTTGATAAACCAAAAAATTATACACGAACAATTAGATATAATTCACCCGAGTATGTTGTTAATTTATCTAAACATGTAAAAAATAAATATGATGCAAATTTTGTTTATTTTTTAGATGAAAATTTAATGACGATGGATGTTTTTTCCAGAAGAACATGGTTGAGAGAAATTTGTAAACTTTGGAAAGAACATGGTTTAGTCCCAAAAAAAAAGAAAGATGGAACTTGGGACGGTCTCCACTGGTCAGGAACTAGCCATGCAACTCTTTGTGAACCAGATATATTAAAAATGATGGGCGACCATGGCTGTTCTCATTTAGTTTATGGATACGAACATTTTGATGACAGAGTGCTCAAAACAATGGGCAAGGGCTCAACTAGAAAAACAAATATTAGAAGTTTTTTTTGGACTTTAGAAGCTGGAATAAGACCAATACCAAATCAAATTATAGGATTTCCTAATGAAGACTTTGACTCTCTGAGGGCACAAATGGCAGCTTGGGATGATTTAGGCATGATGTGTAAACCGCATTTTGCTACCCCATATCCTGGGTCAGAATGGTTTACTGTTTACAGAAAAGAAATAGTAGAACAATACAAAGGCCAAGGAAAACAAAAAGGATTAACAGATGATCTAGAAGCTTACATTGTTGATCTTGGTGATGCTAGTAGAATTTCAGCGGTAATTTCAAAAAACTTTAACGCTGTCGAATTAATCGGTTTAAGAGAAATGATGCTTCATCGCCAATATGATAAAATTGATGCATATGAAAAAGAATGGAGAAAAAAACACAAAATTTCTGAAGGCCAGCCGTCAACTTTATGCCAAACTAGAAATAGTAAAAAAGATTTAGAAATAAAACAAATAAACTCAAATACAAATAATCTAAAAGTTATTAAATAAATTTTTAATTTATGGAAAAAATCAACTACCCTCTCAAGGTAGACATCAAAAACTTTAATAAAAATAATAATAAAGTTTTGTATGGTTTGCCAGATACCGTGGCATTTTGTAAAAAATGTGTAACATCAAATCAAAGACCGGTTTCAACAATAGAATTTAAAAATAATCAAAAAGAAAAAAAAAAAACAATTTATTTTGACGAAAATGGCGTTTGCGACGCTTGTAATTATGCGCAAAGAAAAAAAAACATTAACTGGGATGAACGCAGTAAAGAATTAGAGGATCTTTGTAACAAACATAGAAAAAAAGACGGGTCTTACGATTGTATTGTTCCAGGATCGGGTGGAAAAGACAGTTTTTATGCATCTCATATTCTTAGGACAAAATACAATATGAATCCTTTAACAGTGACTTGGGCACCAACCATATATACAGAGTGGGGTTGGAGAAATTTTCAAAAATGGATAGGCGCAGGTCACGATAACTATTTAATAACTCCTAATAACAAGGTGCATAGAATATTAACTAGATTATCGCTTGATCTACTTCTTCATCCCTTTCATCCATTTATTTTAGGTCAAAAAGCTTTAGCAGCAAAAATAGCCTTAGCATTTAATATTCCATTAATATTTTATGGAGAGGATGAGGCTGAATATGGAAATCCAGTTAGCTCAACTTATAAACCTGAAGTTAAACGTTCACTATTCTCTAATAACAATAAATCAAATTCCAAAATATTTTTAGGAGGAGTTCCAGTAAATGAACTAATCGACCAGTTTGGTTTGAAAAAAGTTGATTTTAATGCTTACTTACCCCCAGATTTATCAAAAATAGAACAAAACAAAATAGAATTTTATTACCTAGGCTATTATTTAAAGTGGCATCCACAAAGCTGCTATTATTATTCAGTTGAACACGGAAATTTTGAGGCTGCACCAGAAAGAACATCAGGCACTTATTCAAAATATAACAGTATAGACGATAAAATGGATGATTTACATTTTTACACGAGCTTAATAAAATTTGGGATAGGAAGAGCGACAGATGATGCCGCGCAAGAAATAAGATCTGGGGATATTACAAGAGAAGAAGGGCTAGCCCTCGTAAATCGTTTTGATCAAGAATATCCAAGTAGATTTTTAAATGAAATACTTACATATCTTAGCTTACCAAAAAAAGAATTCCCCACAGCGAGCAAAATGTTCGAAAATCCTATTATGGATAAAAAATATTTTGATTTGTTATGTGATAATTTTCGCTCTCCTCATTTATGGTGTCATGAAAATGAAGAATGGAAATTAAGACACACGGCATACTAACTTTTCATGAAAAAAATTAGATTAATAGGAAGACTCGACATTAAGGGTCCAAATTTAATTAAAGGAATTCATTTTGAGGGCTTAAGAATTATTGGTGAACCAAAAAAATATGCTTTGCAATATTATTTAGATGGTATCGATGAACTTCTTTATATGGATACCGTAGCTACACTTTATGGCCGTAACAATTTATTAGAATTTGTAAAAGAAATTGGGAAGAATATTTTTATTCCAATGACTGTAGGAGGAGGCATACGTTCTGTTGATGATGTTTACAATTTTTTAAGCGCTGGAGCGGATAAAGTAGCTGTAAATACAGCAGCTGTTAATAAACCTGAAATTATAAACGAAATATCAAAAAGATTTGGAAGCCAATGCTTAGTAGTTTCAATTGAAGCTAAACGTAAGAGTGAAAACCAATGGGAAGTTTATACAAATAATGGAAGAGAAAAAACAGGAAAAGATGTAGAAAGCTGGGCCAAGGAAGTTCAGCAGTTAGGAGCGGGGGAAATTCTTTTGACATCTATCGATCAAGATGGCACTCAAAAAGGTTTTGATTTAAATTTAATTTCAAGCGTTAAAAAAAATATATCAATACCTTTGATAGTAAGTGGAGGAATGGGAAAAGAAAAAGACTTGATTAATGTTATAAATGACTGTGATATAGATACGGTAGCCCTGGCATCAGTATTGCATAAAAATAAATTTTCAATTAAAGAACTAAAAAAAATTCTTCAATCCAATAATTTTTACGTAAGAAATTCATGAGTGAAAAAAAGGTAACTGTAATTGATCTAGGTGTAGGTAACTTATTTAGTATAATAAGTGCTTTAAAATATTGTGGATGCCAAGTAACAGTAACTTCTGAATCTAAGGTTATAGAAAATTCTTCTTCAATAATTTTACCAGGAGATGGTGCATTTAACTATACAATGAATCAGATAAAAAAAAGAGGTCTATTTGAAATTTTAAAAACTATAAAATTAACAGAAAAAAAACTTTTGGGAATATGCATTGGCATGCAGGTTTTATTCGACTACGGTTTAGAGTTTGGTAAAACCGAAGGTTTAGGCTTAATCAAAGGTAATGTTATTCCTATACCCGATTATTCTACTGAAAATAAAAAACTCGTAATTCCTCACATGGGATGGAATTCATTGATATTTAGTAATCACCTCAATACATGGGAAGGAACGTTATTAAAAAACAACAAACCTTCAGATGAAGTTTATTTTATTCATTCTTTTATGGTTAATCCTTCTGAAAAAAAAAGTAAAGTTGCTGATTGTATTTATGGAGGACACAGAATTTCGGCTGTTGTTAAAGAAGAGAATATTTTTGGATGTCAATTTCATCCAGAAAAAAGCGGCGAATTGGGTTTAAAAATTTTAAGGGAATTCATAAGGTTATAAGTAAAACGTGTACTATTTTGATAAAAGAGACAGCAAAGGAACATTTTTATTTTATTCAGGTTGTAAACTAGCAAATCATATTTCGAATAAATGTTTTGAAAAAACTGAAAAAAATAAGGTTTATAAAACTTTGGAAAAAGTTTTTGGAAAGAAATATCTAAATCTTTTTTTTAAAAAACTTTATTATGAAAGCGTTTCACCAATTTCTCATAAAATAACTATTAATAAATGGGAAATAGAGAATAAAACAAATTTTAATCCAGAAAAAATAAATATTAAATTATTTCCTGTTCAGAAATATTTACATGATTATTTAATTTCAGAAAATATAAACTTTCAAAACAATTTTGATTTTAATATAGCAAAGAAAAAATTTTTTGAGCTTATGAGAAAAATAAAATTTTTTTTAAAAAAAAAAATAAATAAGATTTTTATCAGAAGTAAAATTATCGAAAATTCAAACGAATCTATAGGAGTTTGCTTCAGCGAAGGTTTAAACTTAGATAAAAGATCAGATCTTTTTTGGTTAAAAAATTCTAAAATAAATCCAAATGACGTTATTTTATATTTTGACTATCACACCTCAGTAGATAAATTTGAAAAAAAAGAAGATTTATTTAAAATAGTTAATAAACTTAAAATAAAAACAGTAAATTTATGGGACTGGCATGAAAAAACCAAAGTCCCATTCTTAGATGAACTTGAAATTGAATTAAAAAAAATAGATATTTCAAACGAAGAAAACAAATCCATGCAAAAAATTGCTTTAAATTTAGTTAATAAAGTTAAATTTTGGTATGTATTTTATAAAAAATTAAAAATCAGAATTTTATTAGATCATTATGAAACTGGAACAGAAAATATTGCTAAGCAAATTGCCTTACATAAACTAGATGGTTGTTCTATTGGTAAAATGAGATCTCATGTTGGTGAAAATAGTTATGATTTTTTGGGCTATTATCCCAACGATATTTTTTTTGTTCCCAGCAAAGATGCAGGAAGAAGATTGAGAGATCATTCTTTTAATGAATTTAAACATATTATGATCAGTGGATTTCCTTATGATCTTTTTACAGACAATAATAAAAATGAAATTAATAAAATAAAAAAAAATTTTAATAATAAAAATAAAAAGTTTATAATACTTTTATTAGATTCAAATCATAGTAAAAATAAAACTTCTTCAAATATACAATTTTTATCAGCAGAAAGTATTAATGATTTTTATAACACATTTCTTAATATGGTAACCGAAGAAAAAGATATTGGTCTGATTATAAAAACAAAAAAAATACATGTAATTCAGAAACTTGAAGATGTGTACAACAAAATCTTAGATCTGGAAAAAAATGGGAGCTGCTATTTAGTTAAGGATCCTCTACAAAGGGGACCCTCTTTGTATGCATCGGCCGCTAACTTGGTAGTGGCAATCTCATCTCTTTATCCGTCAGCATTGATTGATTGTATATCAAAAAAAAATTTAGGGGTTTTTCTCGATTATGCTAACTTCAAACCAATTGAAGAGAAATGGTATAAATGGGGGGAAAATAAAGTAATTTTTAATGATTCTAAAATATTAGAAAAAAAAATATTAGAATTTAAAAAAGATAAATCAAAGCACAGTTATTTTGGAAATTGGAACGATCAAAAAGACATCCTAGATTCGTATCAAGACAATCTAGGCAGTGAAAGAATAGGAATTTATATTAATTGTTTACTCAAAGGATTTAGACAAAGACTTTCAAGTTCAGAAGCTATATTATCAGCAAATAGTCTCTTCGCTGAAAATTGGGGAAGGGATAAAATACTACAATAATATGAAAATCTTAGTAATTGGTGTTGGAATGTATGTTACGGGCAGGGGCACAAATACTTTTGGAACAATTTTTCCATCAATTATTGAATTTCAAAGAATAAATAAAATTAAAAAACTCGAAGTAATTTTTGCAGGGCATAATTTTTCTAATATTCAAAAGTCAAAGAAAAAAGTTTTGAAAGCTTTAAAGATTTCCAAGATTGATTTTTCAAAAATAAATTTTAAAGTTTCTTTTTATCCTAATAAAAAAAACAAAAAACAAACTTATAAAGATATTTTAAAAAATGAAAAAAATTTAAGTTGCGCTATAGTTGCCGTGCCAGATCATCTTCATTATCAAGTGATTAATGAATGCCTGGATCATGATTTGCATACTTTAGCTGTTAAGCCATTTACAATAAAAACAAGTGATGCACGTAAGCTAATTGAAAAAAAAAATAAGAAAAAAATCTTTGGGTTAGTAGAATTTCATAAAAGATTTGACAAACATAATTTATTATTAAAAAACAATTATGATAGTAAAAGGCTGGGCGCACCCTTAAGTTTTAACGTTGAATACAGTCAAAAAAAAATTGTACCTGAAGAATTATTTAGGTCTTGGGCTTACAAAACAAATATATTTCAATATTTAGGAGTTCATTATGTGGATTTAGTATACTTTGTAACTAGAGCAACTCCTGTAAGAATTTTAGCTATAGGCCAAAAAAATTGGCTTAGAAAAAAAGGGATAAACACATATGACTCAATCCAATGCATAATTGAATGGAAAACAAAATCAAATATAAAATTCACCCAAACTCTTTCAGTAAATTGGATTGATCCCAATAATAGTACTGCAATGTCCACTCAAAAAATTAAATTTCTTGGCACTAAAGGAAATTTTGAGTCAGACCAAAAAGCTAGAGGTATTAAAATTGTTAGTGATGACACCCATGTTGAGGAACCTAATCCTGATTTTAATATGGCATTTCAAGAAGGCAATAGAACCGAATGGAGAGGTTATGGGATACAAGCTATAACCCAATTTTTATCGGGAGTGAGAAAAATTAAAAATAAAGATTTTATTAAATCTAACTACTATAATAAAAGCAAAGAAGATGAATTTTTTAAATATTTTAATTTTTCTAGCACAAGTTTTGAAGAGGCCGCCATTTCTACTGCAGTGTTAGAGGCTGCTAATAAAAGTTTAAAAAATAATTCTAATTGGCAAAAAATAAATCTTTAAAAAATGAAACCTAAAATTTATGCGATGATACCCGCGCGTATAGGGAGTCAAAGATTAAAATTTAAAAATTTGGCTTTACTAAATAATAAACCAATTATTTACTACGCAATTAATGCAGCAAAAAAATCAAAGTGTTTTAGTAAAATTTTTATTAATTCAGATGATAAAATATTTTCAAATATATCAAAAAGATATGGTGTAAATTTTTATTTACGCCCAAAAAAACTAGGGAGCTCTAAAACTAGAAGTGATGATGTTGTTAATGACTTTATAAAAAAATTTCCAGATTTAGATATTCTAGTTTGGGTCAATTCAATAGCTCCATTACAGAGTGGCAATGAAATAAAAAAAATTGTTAATTTCTTTATAAAAAAAAAAATTGATTCCCTTATTACGGTTGAAGAAAAAAATATACATTGTAATTATAATAACAAACCATTGAACTATAATATTAAAGCAAAATTTGCGAAAACTCAGGATTTAAAAAAAATACAAATTTTTGTTTATTCCATAATGATGTGGAGAAAAGAAAAATTTACGAAAGCATACAAAAAAAGAAAAAGTGCAATTTTAAGTGGAAAAACTTTTTTTTATCCTCTAAAAAATTCAAATTCGATAATCGTTAAAACATTGGATGATCTGAAGTTTGCAGAATATTTTATACAATCTAAATCAAAAAAATATTCACTAAAATACGATAAAATATTAAAATATAAAAATACTATTTGATGACAAAAAGAATAAATCATAAAAAATTGAAACTATTTGTCTTGGAAGTTTTAAAAAAAGCCGGTTTAGATGTATATTCTAGAAGATCGGTAGCTACTGGCCTTTACGAAGCTTCCGTAAGAGGAGTAGATTCACATGGAGTAAGACTTCTTAGTCACTATGTTAACTCAGCCTTAAAAGGTAGAAAAAATCCAAAGCCAAATTACAAGTTTAAAAGACCATTCCCAGCTCTTGGAGTTTTAAATGCGGACAATGCTTTTGGACATGCAGCAGGCATGAAGGCAATTGATTTATGTATTAAAATTGCAAAAAAAAATGGTGTAGGAGTAGTTGCAGTAAAAAATTCAAGTCACCCAGGAGCATTAGCCAGTATGGCTATTAAAGCAGCTAGAAAAAATTATATTGCATTTGCTTTTACACATGCGGATTCGCTAATGCTTTCACACAATGGAAAAAAAGCTTATTTTGGAACAAATCCAATATGTTTTGCTGCTCCAAGAAAAGAAAAGGAACCATTTTGTATTGACATGGCGACAAGCATGATTAGTTGGAACAAGCTACTAAACTTAAGAAAGAAAAATATTTCTTTAAAAGACAATTTGGCAGCTGATGGACAAGGAAAAATTACAAGAATACCGAGTAAAGCAAAATCTTTATTGGCAGCGGGAGCTTATAAGGGGTATGCATTAGCATCGATGGTTGAAACACTATGTGGCATCTACACAGGAATGAATTTTGGTCAAAGTATACCAGCAATGTATGAGCACCCCATGAATAAGCCAAGAAAACTAGGTCAATTTTATATTGTTATTAAACCTGATGCAGCAATTAGTTTAAATAGTTTTTTAAAAAGAATGCAAAAATTAACATCTCAGGTCAGAAGTCAAAAACCAAGAACAAAAAAAAATAAAGTGATGATGCCTAACGACCCAGAGATTCATAGCACTAAAACTAGAAGCAAAAATGGAATACCTTTAGATAGCGAAACTTTTTTACAATTAAAAAAATTATCAAAAAAATTCAATGTACAACTGAATTGTATAAATTAATTATGAATAAAAAAAATAATAAATTAGTTTCAATAATAATAAGAACTAAAAATGAAGAAAGATGGATAACACCATGTTTAAAAAGTATTTTTAGCCAGACTTATCGCAATTTTGAAATTTTAATTGTTGATAATTATAGTACTGACAAAACTGTTGAAAAGGCAAAACAGTTTAAAATTTCTAAAATTTTAAAAATAAAGAAATTTTTTCCAGGGAAGGCTATAAATTTGGGTATAAAAAATTCTAAGGGTGATTATGCTGTTATATTATCGGCGCACGCAATACCAACTAACAACTTATGGCTTGAAAAATTTGTAAACGCTATAGAAGAAGATGAAAAATTTGCAGGAGTTTATGGTCGACAAGAACCAATGTCTTTTTCACCCCCTTCAGACAAAAGAGATATGCTTCTTGTTTTTGGTCTAGATAGAAAATATCAAACAAAAGATAGCTTTTTCCATAATGCAAATTCTATAATTAGAAGAAAAGTTTGGAATAAATTTTCTTTTGATGAAAAAGTAACTAATATTGAAGACAGAATATGGGCTCAAAAAATAATAAAAAATAATTATAAATTAATGTATGAACCAGAAGCAAGCGTATACCATTATCACGGCATTCATCAAAATAGTGATATTAAGAGATTAAAAGGTGTAGTTAAAATTATCGAGGAAAAGCAAAAAGATTATAAAACAGGTAAACTAGACCCAAAAAAATTAAATATTATTTCTATTATTCCTGTTAGAGGTCAAACTCAAAAATTATATGGCAAACCACAAATTTTATTTACTATAAAAGCTGCAAAAAAATCAAAATTTATAAAAGATATTTATGTATCAACTGATTCTAAAAAAACAGCTAAAATCGCTAAGGCTCTTGGAGCAAAATGTCCATTTATCAGGCCTTCTAATTTATCAGCGCCACATGTTAATCTTGAAGAAGTTCAGAAATACTCACTTAACAAGATTGAGAAAAAAGGTGTTCTTCCAGATTTAGTGGTTCATTTGGAGGAAACATTTCCATTTCGTTCTTATGAAATAATAGATGAAATGATTATTCGTCTTTTACAAGATGGATACGATACTGTAATAGCAGCATATAGAGAAGCAGGTTCAATGTGGTATGAAGATTCAGATAAAAATTTTAGAAGAATAGATAAAGGAGATATACCAAGGGAATTTAAAGAAAAAACTTTGATAGGGGTACAAGGAATATGCTGTATAACGCATCCTGAATTTATTAGAAATAAAGGACTGCTGGGATCAAAAATTGGTTTATTTGAAATAAAAAATAAGCTTGATAAATTTGAAGTAAGAAACAAAAAAGACAGATCAATAGCTGAAAAAACAATTAAGACTATAAAAATTTAATGAGCATAAATATTTGTTTAGCTCAAACGGCTGACGAACTTGATTTTATTTTAAAAAAAGTTAACGAGCCTGTTAAAGTAGTATCCTTAGATTTATCGGTTTTTCTTTATTGCGTAGAAAATAAAATTGACTATTACGATCCAATAAATTTAATAAATAGGGATTTCCACTTTAAAATAATAAGTGAATCTGATCGACTAATTAAGAATATTAATTTTGGCAATCTTGAATATGATGCTCTAAGAAAGGAATTTGCTTCTATTATTAGACTAAGATTTTATAATGCCCTTTTTTTACATGAAGTAGTAAATAAAATTAATAATCAAAAAAAAATAAATAAAATTTATACATCGGGATGGAATAAACATACAAAAGAATATTTTAAAGAAAATTATTTTTTATCTTATTTAGCTAAAGAACTGTTTAAACAGTTTAATGTTCAAGAGCTTTCCAGCGAGATAAATTCAACAAAAGAAAACAAATATTTTGAGTATTACTTAAATTTAAAGAGCATTTCTAATAAGAAAACAATTATTATAAGCAATCTTGGATATAATTTTAGTAGAATATTATTTCACGCAATAAAAAAAGGATATAAAGTAATTTTATTTACCGGAGAAGCAAGTAAAGATTTTTCTTTAATAAAAAAGTTGTTTTTCTTATTCTTGGGTGTTCAATTTATAAAATTTATAAAAAGCAGCAAAACTATTAAAAATCAGGTAATAATTCCTGATATTAATTTTAAATCCGAGAATATAAGCTTTTCAAAAATTTTAAATGACAGAAAAAATGAAGAATTAATTAAACTCAATATTCTTAATTCAAAACGTCAAGCACTTGAAAATTTTTTTAATAAAAATGAAAAAATATCAATGATATTCACATATGCCGCACGCGGTATAGGAGGATTAATGGTAGAGGCAGGAAAAAATAAATCAATACCATCTATTTGTATACATCATGGCACAATAGCAAAATCATTTAATAATTTTGATAAAATATATAAAAAAATTAACGCTGATAAAAGTTTTAGCGGGAAAGCAAAATATTTTGCAATACAATCAAAAATTACAAAAGATTCATTAATTACTCACAAAATAGAAGGAGAACCTATTGAAACAGGCAATATTTTGTTTCAAGAAGCAGAAAGAAAATTTCCCTTTTTTATTATGTATGCAGTGACTTTAAAAGACTTTGATAATTTAAGTTTTTTGGGAGACGAAATGTTTTATGAATTTATTGAAAATTTAAAACTTTTTGAAAGATTTGCAAAAAAATATAAATTTAAATTTATAATTAAATTACATTCTAGCGCTGCAAAACATATAGATTTATTACAAAAAAATTTTAAAAATCTTAAATTTACCATTTCAGATTTAAAAAAAAATTTACAAAAATGTTTATTAACCATAAGCTATTCATCTACAGTAATCGAAGATTCATTGCACTGTGGCGTTCCAGTTGTTTTATTTGATAAATGGAAAAGATATAAGCACTGCGATTCACAACTTAACCCAAAAGTTCTTAATGAGGCAATGTATTATGTTACAGACGAAGAAGGTTTATTAAATGCAATTAATTCAATTAAAGATAGTAATAAATTTAATTTTAAAAAATATATATATCTGAATAAATCTAAAGAAAATATGAAAAAATTATTTAAACTAATCGATTAAGTTTACTGAAAATATTTTTTAAATTTAAAAAATGAAGATAACTGTAATAGGAGGAAGTGGATTTATAGGCTCGCATGTTGCTGATTGTTTGAGCAAGCAAGGGCATAGAGTCAAAATCTTTGATAAAAAAAAATCAAAATGGCTTAAAAAAAACCAAAGAATTTTTATTGGAGATATATTTAATTATGATGACTTAGATAAATCTATAAAGGGCTCAGATATTGTATACAATTTTGCAGCTTTATCTGATTTAAATAAAGCTTTAACTCATCCAATTGAAACTGTTAAATCAAATATACTTGGTACTGTTAATGCATTAGAAATAAGCCGAAAAAATAAAATTAAAAGATTTATTCAAGCAAGCACAATATACGCAAATAGTTCAGAGGGTGGCTTTTACAGATGTAGCAAAAAAGCAGCCGAAGATTACGTTGAAGAGTATAAAAAAACTTTTGGAATAGATTTTACTGTACTTAGATTTGGAACTGTTTATGGACCTCGCTCAGATCAATCAAATGGTGTGTATAGTATTATTTCCAATGGAATTTTAAAAAGAAAAATAAGTTACGTTGGAAGCAAAGAAGCAGTGAGAGAATATATTCATGTTATTGATGCTGCAAAAGCTAGCGTTGATATTCTTAAAAAAAATTTTAAAAATAAATATGTACTAATAACTGGATCAAAAGCAATGAAGGTAGGGAATTTTTTAAAAATTTTATCAAAAATTCTTAAAATTTCTGGAAAAATACATTTTCAAAATAAAAAAAATACGGGCCATTACATAGTGAAACCATCAATATATAAAGCAAAATTAGGCAAAAAATACATTACAAAGAAAAACATTGGTTTTAAAGACGGCTTAATAGAATTAGTTGAGATTATCAAAAATAAATACGGTAATATTGAACAATGATTTGCGCACTAATGATGGGAAAGGCTAAAAGTAGAGGAATGCCAGGTAAAAATCTAAAATTGGTCCTAGGAAGAAAACTTTGTGAATATCCATTAATTGCTTGCAAAAAATCAAAGTATGTAAATAAAATTTTTGTTTCAACTGATAGCCCAATGATTGCCAAAATAGGTTCTAAGTATGGTGCAATTCATATAAAGAGACCAAAAAGATTGGCAACAAGCGAAGCCTTAGGAGATCATGTGTATGAACATGGTTATTTTGAAATAAAAAAAATGCTAAATTTAAAAGAAAGTAAAATAGAGTTTATCGTTCTTGTAATGGCTAACGCTGCCACAATAACTGCAAAATTAATCGACAAAGGTATTGAAATATTAAGAAAAAATAAGAAATTAGATTCTGCGGTATCGACTTCAGTTTATAATATGTGGAGTCCATTACGAGCTAGAAAAATTAACAAAAAAAATCTTTTAGAATCATTTATTCCAATTAAATTTTTTGGTAATCCCAAAACATTAAATTGTGACAGAGACTCCCAGGGAGATGTTCATTACGCGGATATGTCATTGTCAGTAGTACGCCCAAGATGTTTAGAAAATCTTGAAAGCGGATTATTGCCTCAAAGATGGATGGGAAAAAAAATAGCACCTATACCATCTTGGGGTGGATGCGATGTTGATTATGATTGGCAGATACCAATGGTAGAATATTGGCTTAAAAAAAATGGATACAAGAGAAAATAAAAGTACTTATAAAAAATTCAATAGTTTTTATGGTCTTAGGATAAAAAATAAATATAATTTAAAAAATTTTTTAAAAGAATTAAAATTTATTTTAAATGATAAGAATAATTTAAAGAATTTAAATTCATACTATATCGAAATTTTAAATTATCTTAAAAAAGATATTTTCGAGTTTGGAAATAAAAACAGACCAAAATTTGTTTTAACTCCTAATGTTGTTAAAGAGATTCAAACGCTGGATAAAAGTGATATACCCAGATATTTAATTCATAGGTATCGATATGAAATATATCCTCAGATTTTATTAGCTGATGACTTTCCTCCTTATCTTCAAATTGAACCAACTTCGATATGTAACTACAGGTGTGTATTTTGTTATCAAACTGATAACAATTTCAATAAAAGGTCAACCGGTTTTATGGGTCATATGAAATTGGACACTTTTAAATTAATAATTGATCAAGCTGAAAAAAATGTTGAATTTATTTCTCTGGCATCTAGAGGCGAACCCTTACTTTGTCCTGAAATTAAGCAAATGCTTGCATACACAAGAAATAAATTTCTTAATTTAAAGATAAATACCAATGCTTCATTAATGGACGAAAAGATGTCTCATGCCATTTTAAAAAGTGGAGTAAAAACATTAGTGTTTTCCGCCGATGCAGCAAATGATAAATTATATAGCGAACTTAGAGTTAATGGTAAGCTTAAAAAAATTTTAAAAAATATAGAAAATTTTAGAAAAATAAAAACAAAACATTACCCAAATTCAAAAATAATTACACGAGTTTCTGGTGTTAAAGTAAATGACCAGCAAAACCTTGATGATATGGAAAAGTATTGGGGAGAACTGGTCGATCAAGTAGGTTTTGTAAATTATGTACCTTGGGAAAATGTTTATCAATCACCTAAAAAAAATATTAAATTAGCATGTTCAGATTTATGGAGAAGGATGTTTGTCTGGTGGGATGGAAAAATAAATCCTTGTGATGTTGATTACAAATCAGAATTATTAATAGGTTTATTTAAAAATAACAATATTTCAGATTTATGGAAATCTAAACAATATATTGATTTACGTAATGACCATAAATCAAAACTTAGAAAAAAAATTTCTCCATGCAATAGATGTAGCGTGATTTAAAAAAATGAAAATTTCTGTATCCAATATAGCCTGGGGAAAAGAATCTTTAATATACTTTTTAAATTATATTAGGAAATTAGGTTGTTCGGGAGTCGAAATAGCGCCAAGTATCATTTGGTCAGAACCAATAAAATCATCTAAGAGTGAAAGAACTAGCTTTATAAATTCCATTAAAAAAGCAGATTTAGAATTAGTGGGATTCCATTCTCTTTTATTTCATAGACCAGATTTACAATTATTTTTAAATAAAGAAGCTAGAAACGCTACTAAAAATTATATTTATGAACTTATAAGTCTTTGTTCAGAATTAGGTGGTAAACAATTAATTTTTGGTTCTCCAAAAAACAGAGCATTGCATGGTAATGATTATAATGAATGTGTTAAACAAGCTACAGATGTTTTTTTCCAAATAGCTGAGTTTGGTAAAAAGGAGAAAACTTTTTTTTGTATCGAACCTTTAGGCAGTAACGAAACTGAATTTATTAAATCTCTTGATGAAGGTGGGAAAATGGTTGCCCAAATTAGCCATCCAAACTTTAAATTACACCTAGATTCAAAAGCAATTTTTAGTACTAAAGAAGACCCAGCTGAAATAGTAAAAAAATATGGAAAATTTTTACAACATGTTCATGTTGGGGATCAAAATTTATTAGAACCTGGTACCATTAATAAAGATCATTATAAGATAGGAAAAGCGCTCAGAAATATCAACTATTCAAAATATATTTCTATAGAAATGAGAAAAAGTAATGAAGACGTAGAAAGATCATTGACTAGAAGCATTTCATATGTAAAGAAAAATTATTTGGATAAAAAAAATGTATAAAAAAATATTAATTGTTGGAGCTAGTAGTGACATGGGATTATCTTTACTTAATCATATGGATTTATCTGATTTTATTGTCGGTGCGCATTGCTATCAAGGAAGAAGACGTTTAGATAATTTTATCAAAAGCAATTCAAATACTGAAAACTTTAAAATAATAGAGAAAAATCTTGAAAATCAGAAAAATTCACATTCTTTGGTAAAAGAATTTGTAAAATGGTCTGGAGGTATCGACATTTTAGTTCAGTTAAATGGAAACGTATCATCAACAGTTCATTGGGACAAACTTAAGGAATATGATTGGAAAAAAGATATTGCTGTAAATTTAGGGGCTCCCTTTTTTGTTGCACAAAAAGTGTTTCAATATATGAAAAAAAAAGGTGGAAAAATTATCTTAATGAGCACTGCATCTGCAAAACATGGAGGAGGAAACAGAACAATGGGATACGGCATATCGAAGGCTGGAGTTGAAGCTTTAACAAAAGGTTTAGCCAGAGAAGGTGCTAAACATAATATTCTAGTTAATGCTATTGCGCCTGGGTTAATAGATACTCGTTTTCATAAAAGATTAGGAAGGACAACACATGACATGAAAAAAAGAGTTAAACTTTCAAGATTAAAAAGATTTGGTCAACCAAAAGAAATAGCCGCTATAATAAATTGTATTATTTCCGAAGAAGTAAACTTTATAACTGGAGAAATAATATCAATAAGTGGTGGAGATTGGATATAGCAAAACATTATATGTACGATTTTAATTTTGAAAATAAAAAAAATATTAAAAAAAATCCTGAAAAATTTTTAATTTTTGTCAAACGATTGCTTCCACGGTGGGCAAATGGAATACCAGATAGCGAATGTGTTGCAATTTTTAAAACATTAAAAATAATGAATAAGAAAAAATTAACTTTACTTGAAACAGGCTCAGGAGCCAGCACTTTAGCTATGTTTCTTTATTGTGCTCTTTATGGTGGAAAAATGTATTCCTGGGATACCAATGCTAGTAAAGGATCATTTCTAAGGTCGGTTATTTCGGAATCAATAGGTAGAATTTTAGATACAGATGTTAATAGAGTCTGGACTTTTATTCCATTTAATAGCACAGATCCAAATATTGGAATAAGAGTTTTAAAGGAATTAAATATAAAGGCTGATTTTTGTTTTTTTGATTCTTGGCATACATTAGACCAAGTATTACTTGAATTAAAAGAATTCGAAACTATTGCTTCATCAAAATTTATTCTTGCATTTGACGACGCATATTACACAAAAAGACGTATTAATTATTCATACATTAATATGTTAAGAACAAAGCTTGGACTGAAGCTACTTAAGGAGCCATCATATAATATTAGCAAACCATTTTATGTGGAAATTGAAAACTATCTTAAATTAAAATATAAAAAAGTTAAAAAAATTAAAGATTATTATAAGCAAAATTACAAAAAAGATATTTTCTTTGAGTATTTCAGTTCTGATAGAAAATTTATGAATAAAATGGGAATGGAAGAAAAAAAGAAATTAAAACATCGTTTTGATGCTTTTATTGTTGGATAAAATTTTTTATCCACTTATGAAAATTATTCTCGTTCACTCAAGTTGGTCAAAAGATAAAAAAATGCCCTGGTTGTATTTTGGTAGTTCTTATCTTAAAATGAAAAATTGGGAAAAAAAATTTTCAGGAACAAGAATAAATATTCAAAAAGAGATACATTATCAAGCATCTATTCAAAAAGCACCATTTTTAAAATGGATTGAAGATCAAAGAAAAGAAAACAACGATTCAATTTTTTGGTGGATGACTCATATTGCTGGACGTAATAACGCCTATTCGAGTTTTTATTTAAATTTATGCCAGCTATTTGCTATCAAAAGTTACTTAAGAAAAGAAAAAAAATTAGATGAAATAGCTATTGTATGTGAAAATATTTTTCTTTTAAAATTTTTGTTCAATAATTTACCAAAGGAATATAAATATCAATTTTCCCCTTTAGTTAATTTTTACTGGATTAAAGACTTATTATTTTTCCTTAACAAAGGGCTAATAAGTCAACTTAAACAAATATATAATTTAATTTTGCATTATTTTTTTGCTAAATTTACTAGATCAAAAAATTTAGTAAAACCATCAGGAGATATTAGTCTTTTTCACCACTGCATAGATAATACTAATTCGTTTAATAATAAAGATCTTATATGTAAGTACTTTACTATTCTGCCCGATTGGTTAAGAAAAAAAAATATAAAAGTTTTTTCTCTCCCATGGCTTTTTAAAAATAAACCATCTATAAAATTTTACAAAAATTTAAGAAATACGGATTGTTTTATACCAGAAGACTGGTTAACTTTAAAAGATTATTTTCTTATTTTTAAAAATTCAATTAGATCAATTAATACTTTATCTTATAAAATTCCATATCCAGAAATTAAAATAAATTATTTAGTTTTACATGAAAAATTTTTTCAACTTACAGAGGTTAGAGCTTTTTTTTGGCGTTATATTCCATCTATTAAAAAATGGAGCACAGAAATTAAATCGCTTACGGTCTATGATCAGTATGAAAATATGCCTTTTGAACATGCAATTAGGTATATAATTAAAAAACTACCAATTAAATCCACTTCGATCGGATTTTATCATTCTCTAGTCACGAAAGAATTTATGGCTTATCATCATCTACAAAGTGAATGGAACAGTTCGATTAAGCCAGATTATGTAGCCTGCATGGGTAAAATAAGTGAAAACCTTTTAATAGATCAAGGAGTTCCAAAGCAGAAAATTTTATCAGTAGCTGCTTTACGTCAATTAAAACATGAAAATGAATTAGAAAATAAAAAGAATAGAAAGCAAATATTAATTCTTCTTTCCATGTCCTTGGATGCAACCGCCGAAATTATGAACAAAGTTTATTCAAATAATCATGTAATTACTGATGAGCTTAAGTTGAAAGTTAGAGTTAAACTTCATCCTATGGTAAAAATTGAAAATTTATTAAAGAAAATTAATTGGAGTAAATTACCTGCTGGTTGGGAATTAGCAGATAAAGATTTATATACTGAACTCAAAGATTCATTTTGTACAATTTCTATGTTTACAGCGAGTATATACGATGCAATACTATCTAAAAATATAGCAATCTCGCTAATGAGTGATCTTAATTTAATGGATAATTACTTAGATTTGTTTTCGAACAAATATCCACTAGCACAATCTGTGCAGGAACAAGCAATAGCTTCAAAATTGAGAGATGTTTTTACAGAAAAAACAGCAGAACATCAGGAAGAATTTTTGAAAATTAGAAGAGAACTTATTGCAGGAATAAATGTCTCAAATGAGAAAAATTTAGATGCATTTATTCCAAAAAACTAATAATTTATAATAGAAATTAAAAATATGGGAATTAAAGTTTTATTTATATATCCAAATACATACGGAATGAACATGCTCCCCCCAGCAGTTGCTTTATTTTCTGCTATGTTGAAAAAAGAAGGTCATAAAGTTGAAATATTTGACACAACTTATTATGCAATAAACTATGGAATAGATTCTGATGGATCTAAAATGGAAAATTTAAATGTACTTCCATACGACATGGGATCAAGAGGAATAAGATTAAAAAATTCAGATTGGAAAAAAGATTTAGATAATCAAATTAAAAGATTTAATCCAGACCTAATAGCAATGTCTTCCACAGAAGATATGTGGGAGCTCGGGATACAAGTTTTAAATGAAATAAAAGAATTTAAATTGAAAAATAATATTCCGGTAATAGCAGGGGGAGTATTCTGTACATTTGCACCAGATTTATGTATTAAAAATCCTTTAATTGATATGGTTTGTGTTGGAGAAGGGGAAGAGGCAATTATAGATTTATGCCGAAGAATTGAAAAAGGTGAAGACTTTTCTGATGTGACAAATCTTTGGGTTAAAAGAAAAAATGGTGAAATTAAAATTAATAGAATTAGTAAAGCAGTTAATATTGATCACAATCCACTTTTAGATCTTAGCCTATTTGAAGAAAACAGACTCTATAGACCGATGGCAGGTAAAGTTTATAAAATGGTACCAGTAGAAACTCATCGTGGATGTCCATATAAATGTACTTACTGCAATTCACCTGATCAAAGTAGATTATATACCGAACAGACAGGCAGTTCTTTTTTTAGAAAAAGAAAAATAGATTTAGTTTATAAAGAACTTAAATATTTTAAAGATGTAATCGGTGTCGAGTATAATTATTTTTGGGCTGATACTTTTCTAGCTTACAACAAAAGAGAGTTTGATGAATTTTGTGAAATGTATAAAGAAATAAACTTGCCTTTTTGGATGCAGACTAGACCTGAAACAGTTACAGAAGAAAAGATTAAAAAATTACAAAATGTTGGTCTTCACAGAATGGCATTTGGTTTAGAACATGGTAACGAAGAGTTTAGAAAAAAAATTCTCGACAGACAGTGGAAAAATAAAGATGTTATAGAAGCCTGCAGTATTCCAAAAAAACTTGGAGTTCAATTTAGCGTTAACAATATTACAGGCTTTCCCACAGAGACCAGAAAACTTGCTTTTGACACAATCGAGATTAATAGACATATAAATGCAGATAACCAGAATATTTACTCTTTTGTGCCTTTTCATGGAACTCCTTTAAGAAGAATGACTGAAAAAATGGGATTAATTTCTCATAGCACAATAACCAAATGTTTGACGGATAAGCCACAAGTTGTTTTACCGGATTATTCTCCTGAGGAAATAGAGGGAATTAAAAGATGTTTTGTGCTTTATGTGAAATTTCCAAAAAGTAAATGGAAAGATATTGAGAAAGCGGAAAAATTTACTAATGAGGGAAATAAAATTTATAAAGATTTAAAACAAGAATACTTAGAAAAATATACGCCCAAGGCCGACGTAAGTCCTACTTCAAATGTTTCAGATGATTTGAAAAAAGGGTATGTAGATGAAATGAGTTAATTTAACGATTGACTTTTTTAAAAAAATTCTTAAATCTTCTAACAAATACCGAAATGCATGGTGGGAAATCAGTGCGAAATTCATTGGCTGTCCCTGCAACCGTAAAGTCGGAGCGCCACCCGGTATAGACCCCTGTTGAACAAAGGCCAGGAAAAGTCTAGTTCTACAATGCGAAATTAGCAGTGGCATTAATAAAATTAAGATTAAAATCTTAATAAAAAAAAGGATGCCATATGAAAAATAAATTAATAGCTTTATTTCTAAGTATAATTTTAATTTTTTCGTTTAATCAAGCTTTTGCTGCAGATGTACCTATAATTGTTATAGCTCCAAGTAAAAAAGCACAATCCGTATCAACAGTTGGAACAACGGTAACAGTGCTCGATGAAAATTTTTTTAAAAATTCAAACAAATTTTTTTTAGGAGATGCCTTGGCTGAAAATTCAACAAGTATTAATTTTTTTCAAAATGGAGGTCATGGACAAACATCAGCTATACAATTAAGAGGTTTACCAAAAAGATATTCAACTGTTTATGTTGATGGTGTTAAAATGTCAGATCCATCTAGCGTATCAAATGATTTTGATTTTAATCATATTTTAACCAGTCAAATATCTAGAGTTGAAATTTTAAAAGGTAATCAAAGTTCAGTTTATGGTAGTGGTGCTATAGGAGGAACCATAAATATTACAACAAAAAAAGGAGAAGCTGGTTTCCAAAAAAATATACAATACAATAACGCTTCTCACGGAACTCATAATTTGTCAGTTGCATTCTCCGGTGCTGATGAAAATGATGATTTTTATATAGGGCTAGAAAGATTTCATACCGACGGAATGTCTGCAATGACTCATAATGATGAAAAAGATAGATATAGAAATAATTCTCTTGTTGCAAATTATGGCCATGCATTCTCTGATAAAATAAAATTTGAGAGTAATGCAAGAATAGCTGAAACTTATAATCAATATGATAAAGAAGTTGATACTGCTACAGCTACACATAGCGAGGAAGTTGATGCAGTTCAATCATCATCAAATATAGCTTTAGTTTATAAACCAAATCAGCAATTTACTAATAAACTTTCACTTGCAAACACTTATATCAAAAGAGTTTACGCTCCAACACCACTTAGTGGAAATACTGCAAAAGATAATTATTTTGGCGGTAGATACGCTTTAACTTACTCTGGAAATTATAATTTTAATTTAGATAACAGTATTGTGTTTGGCTTAGAAAGAGAAGACGATCAGATCGGGTATAACAAAAATATGTCTGGAATGACATATAAAGATGCCTATGTAACTTCAAGTTATATTGATTATCAAAGTCGAGTTACCAAAAATATCTTTACGACCTTAGGAGCAAGATTTGATGAACATTCTTTATCGGGAAATGAAGATTCACATAGAGCAACTTTGGCTTATCTTTTTGATGACAAAACAACTAAACTAAAAAGTTCTTACGGAACAGGTTTTCGTTTTCCTTCACTTTATGAACTTCATTATGTAGATAGTGGATTCAAATCTGTCTATGCCGAAAATAGTAAAAGTTTTGATCTCGGAATTGAAAAATCTTTTTTAGATCTAGGTTTAAGTATTGATGTTTCTTATTTTGATATAAAGTACCACGATACCCTTGAAGGATGGAAAGGAGCAGGTGCTTGGAAAACTTACAATTTTCCAGGAGAAGTTAAATCTAGAGGTTTAGAATTAATTTCAAAATGGAAAAAAAATGATCTATTAAACTTTGGTTTCAATTATACTTATACTTCAACTTATGATGGAGCAGAACAAGATGACCCTGATAAAAACACAAGTTATACAAATGCTCAATTGGTTAGGGTGCCAAGACATTTATTTAACTTAACTACTAATTTAAAAATTCCTAACTATGAGGGATTAAACTTAACTTTGAATACTAAATGGTCTGATAAGGCAAGAGATTATGGTAACGGAAATAGGACTTGGAGTGATGAAGAATTAGATGACTATTTAGTAAATGATCTATCAATTAAATATAATTTATGGAATACTTATAATTTGTTTTTTGATATAAATAATATTTTTGACGCAAAATATGAAACAGTAAGAGATTATTCACAGATGGACAGATCTTTCAATTTTGGGATAAGAAGGGTATATTAATTTCAATGACTGAAATAATGAAAAAATATAAGCATTACATTTTACCTATTTGTTTAATTTTGGTTTTATCATTTTCAAGAGCGATACCACATCCTCCAAATTTCACTCCTATACTAGCAGTGGGTATTTTTTCTGGATTTTTTTTCAGAAACTTTTTTTTAAGCTCGTTCATAGTTCTTTCCTCAATGTTTGTAGGAGATCTTTACTTAGGTTTTCATGGTACTATGATATTTACGTATACAGCTCTAATAGTCTCAGTGTTGATAGGGGCATTAATTAAAAATTTTAAGTTTAAAGAACTTTTTTTTACAAGTTTATTTAGTTCATTCTGTTTTTTTATAATAACAAATTTTGGTGCATGGCTAACTTTACCAATGTATGAAAAAAATTTAGCAGGGCTGTCACAATCATATGTGTTAGCTATTCCATTCTTTCATAATACTTTAATATCAACCTTTATATATTTAATTGTACTTAAGTTTCTCTT
>CACFOC010000014.1 GCA_902567945.1 uncultured Pelagibacteraceae bacterium
CATCAATAATTATTGGATTAAATTTAGGAATTAAAATATCTAAAATAAAAAAAGCACTTAATAAGTTTTTAGGAATTCAAAGAAGATTTACAAAAATATTTTCAATTGGAAAAAGAGAGTTTTACGATGATTACGCACATCACCCAACCGAAATTAAAGCTGTAATTAGTAGCATCAGGCAAATTTATAAAGATAGAAAAATAATTTGCGTTTTTCAGCCTCATAGATACTCAAGAATTAAAATATTAAAAAATGAATTTGTTTCAGCATTTAAACACGTAGATGCTGTTATATTATGTCCTGTTTATTCTGCGGGTGAAAAAATAAAATATCAATTTAATCAAGATAATTTTTCTAAACAAATTTATATAAAATCAAAAGTTCAAGTAATTAATATAAAAACTCAAAAAGATTTAAATAATTATTTTAAAAAAAACTTGATGTCTAACGAAATTGTTGTCTGTATGGGTGCAGGTAGTATTTCAAATTGGATAAGAGAAATTGGAAAAACACTAAAATGAATTTAATTTCGCAAATAAAAAAAATAAAAAAAAAAATTTCTGGCGAAATTCTATTTAACGAAAGTCTTTCAAAATATTCTTGGTTTAATTTAGGAGGTCCAGCTAAAGTCATATTTAAACCTAAAAATATAAGCGAATTGTCTATTTTTTTAAAAAGCATAAAAGGTTTTAGTAAAATAAAAGTACTAGGTGCGGGTTCTAATACTTTAATCAGAGACGGGGGATTTGACGGGATAATACTTAAGCTTGGTAAAAATTTTTCACATATATCGTTACTCAATGAAGATACTTTAATTGCTGGCTCTTCATTGTTAGATAAAAATGTTTCAAATTTTGCACTTCAAAATTCTATATCAGGGTTCGAATTTCTTTCATGTATACCCGGAACTATAGGCGGAGGTGTGAGGATGAATTCTGGTTGTTATGATGAGGATATTTCTAAAATATTGGTTTCAGTTCAAGCAATGGATAGTAATGGTCAAATTAAAGTAATTTATTCTTCTGATATAAAATTTGCATATAGAGAATGTAATTTAGATAAGAGTTTAATTTTTATAAGCGCGACGTTTAAAGGAAAAAAAGACCATAAGAAAAATATTCAAAAAAAAATCAATAACTTAATAAAAAGAAAAAAAAACGACCAGCCTTCAAAAATTAAAACTTGTGGGAGTACCTTTAAAAATCCAAAAGATAATAAAGCATGGAAACTTATAAAAAATTCTGGTTGTGGTGGCATGGAAATCGGAGACGCTCATATTTCTCAAAAACATTGTAATTTTTTTGTTAATAAAAAAAATGCAACAGCTAAAGATTTAGAAAATTTAATTTTCCAAGTACAAAGTAGGGTTTTAGAAAAAACAGGAATAAGTCTTGAATTAGAACTTCAAATTATTGGAGAAAAATTATGAAAGGTTTAGTTGTTATTCTTTTAGGAGGTATTTCGGGTGAAAGAAAAATAAGCTTTTTAACTGGAAGAGCTTGCTATCGAGCTTTAAAAAAAAAAGGTTACAAAGTAAAAATATTAGATGCAAGAGGAAATTTTGTAAGTAAATTAAAACAACTTAATCCCAAAATAGTTTTTAATGCTCTTCATGGCAAGTATGGAGAGGATGGTTTTGTACAAAGTATATTAGAATTTTTAAAAATTCCTTATACTCACTCTGGTGTAGTTTCATCAAGTCTTGCTATGGATAAAATGCTATCTAGAGTTATTTTTAAAAAAAATAAATTAAAAGTACCCAAATATTTTTTAATAGAAAAAAATTACAAGGGTAATGTAGAAAAAAAAATTAAGAGCAAAAAAATAAAATTTCCAATAGTAATTAAACCTAATAATGAAGGTTCAAGTTTAGGAGTATATATTTGTAAAAACAAAAAGAATTTTAAGAAAAATTATAATAAAATTAAAAATGAATATAATCGAATTTTAGTTGAAGAATATATTCCTGGTAAAGAGATACAGGTCGCGGTAATGGGGGACAAGCCTTTAGGAGCAATAGAACTTATACCAAAAAGAGAATTTTATGATTATGAGGCCAAGTATTCTTCAGGCGCTAAAACTAAACATGTTATGCCGGCAAAGCTTAAAAAAAATAAATACAAGGAAGTTCTTAGAATAGCAAGGAAAGCACATAAGGTTTTGGGATGCAAAGGTGTAACAAGATCAGATTTTAGATTTTTTAAAGGTAACTTTTATCTATTAGAAACCAACACTCAACCCGGAATGACAAAGTTATCACTTGTTCCTGAAATAGCAAAATATTGTGGTATAAAATTTGATAACTTAGTTGAATGGATGATCAAAGATGCTACTTGTAAAAGATGAGAACACTATACAGAATAATTTTATTATTTTTAATATTTGTATTTTTAAGCACTTTTAATCCAAAGAAATCTGATATTTTTCCAAGTCAAAATATATTTTTTCAAATTAAAAATATTGAAATTATAAATA
Source organism: uncultured Pelagibacteraceae bacterium (assembly GCA_902567945.1). GTDB lineage: Bacteria > Pseudomonadota > Alphaproteobacteria > Pelagibacterales > Pelagibacteraceae > AG-414-E02. Next base: position 2,476 of record CACFOC010000014.1, read on the forward strand.
ACAACCTAATTAACCAGGATGTAATTAATAAAAAGGTTTCTCAGATATATGGTAAAAACATATTATTTTTAAAAAAGACAGATATAGAAGATTTTTTAAAAAAGATTGATTTTTTGGAGAAAATTGAAGTTAGAAAAAAATATCCAGATACACTAATAATAAAAATTTATGAAACTACACCAGTTGCAGTAATATTTAAAAAAAAAAAGAGATATTTATTAGATAGTTCATCTAACCTAATTATTATTGAAGAAGATGATTTTAAAGACAATTTCCCAAATGTTTATGGCAAGAATGCTGAAATTTATTTCATAAATTTTTTTAATCAACTTAAAAAAAATAATTTTCCAACTAATAAAATTAAAAACTTTTATTATTTTCAAATAGGTAGATGGGATTTAGAATTACAAAATAATCAATTAATAAAATTACCATCTGATAAAACAGTGCAAGCAATTCAACAAATTGTTGAATTATTAGATCGTGATGATATGAAAAAATATAATACTATTGATTTAAGGATGAGCGATAAGATAATAGTAGAATAGTTGATTTAATAATGGACTTTGAAGATCTTAAAGGAATAGTTGAATTAGGAAATAAAAATATTAAATGTATTATTTTTAGAATTAAAAATAATAATGATACTGAGGTACTGTCTACTTCTGTTATTGAATCAGCAGGAATTCATAATGGGAGTGTTACAAATATAATTAAAGCTTCCAAAGCAATTAGATCATGCATAGGAAATGCTGAGAAAAAAGTTCAGGTCTCCCTAAAAAAAATTAATGTTCTTACAGAGCAACCTGAATTTTTATGTACGAAACTTTCAAAATATAGAAAAATTAATGGTTCAAAAATTTACAAAGAAGATATTGAGTTTTTATTAAAAGAAGGAAAAAAACAAATAATTATAAATGATGATAAACATTCTATAATACATATTTTTAATCACAATTATATTGTTGATGGAAAAAAATTTATGGAAGAGCCTATTAATGTTTATGCCGATTTCTTAAGTCATGAGATGACCTTTGTTACTATGCCAAAAAATAATATTAAAAATATTTATCAAACTTTTTCAGAATGTGATTTAGAAGTAGAAAGATTTATTTCAACTACCTTTGCTTTATCAGTTCATTTATTAAGCAGCGATGAACTTAAATTTGGTTCAAGTCTATTGGATGTTGGTTCAGATAAAATTAGTCTGGGAATGTTTAGAAATTTAGCTTTAATACATTCGATAACATTTCCATTTGGAATCAAATATCTTGCTAAAGATATTTCCAAAGTTTGCTCTCTTAGTATAAAAGAAACTGAAAATATAGTTAACAAAATTAATTTTTCTTTTAAAAATAATGAAGAATTATTTGATAAAAATAATTTTCTAAAAAAAAATTATTTTTTTGATTCCAACTATAGAAAAATAAGCAAAACTTTAATATTAAAAATTATTACTGAAAGATTAGAAGAAATTTTAAAAATTATCAAAAAACAAATAATAGAAATGGGATTAAATTCAACATGTAGTAAAAATTTAACTATTACAGGTGAAGGATTAAAACTTTCTAATTTGGATGAATATTTCTCAGAATTTTTAAAACTAAATGTAAAAAAATCTATTAAAAACAAAAAAAAGCACGAAATCGAAGAAATCTTTGCTGCATGCTTGGGGTCACTTAAAATAATAGCGGACGGATGGGAAACCGAAGCTATACCTAAAAAGTCAAATGAATTTGGCGAAAAATCTGGATTTTTTGCTAAAATTTTTGGAAAAAGGCTTTCAAGTTAAATTGTATTCTTTCGTAATATAAGTTTTATTCAAACTATTTTTACCTTTCTATATATTTTGTAACAGATGAGTCACTTACAAAAAACAATTAAAAATCCAATTTATTTCAAAGGCGTTGGTTTACATACTGGAGAAAATGTTAATATTTGTTTAAAACCAAGTGAATTTAATACTGGAATAAAATTTAAAAGAATCGACGTTGAAAGTACCAAAAGTATAATTGAAGCGAATTATAAAAATGTAAGTTCAGCAATACTTTGTACTAAGATACAAAATTCTCATGGAATTTCAGTTACTACTGTTGAACATTTAATGGCAGCTTTTTATTTGGAGGGCGTTGATAATGTTATTATTGAAATTGATGGTTCCGAAGTTCCAATAATGGATGGATCTGCTTTTGATTTTGTAGAGGCTATAAAAGCACATGGCACTGAAGAACAAAAATGTTCAAAAAGATTTATAAAAGTTTTAAAAAAAGTTGAAATAAAAGATGGATTAAAACATATTTCTATTGAGCCATTTGCAAAAGACTTAAAAATTGATTTTGAAATAGTGTATAAAAATCCTTTAATCAGAACTAGGAAAAAAGAATTTATATTAAGTAATAGTGATTTAACTTCAATATATAATTCTAGAACATTTTGCTTATATGAAGATATTCAGCAAATTCAAAATTTAGGACTTGGAAAAGGTGGTTCTTTGGAAAATGCTATTGTGGTTAAAGAAAATAAAATATTAAACGATAATGGACTAAGGAATAGAGATGAATTTGTAAGTCATAAAATATTAGATTGTCTTGGAGATTTAATGCTTTCAGGATATAGAGTGTTTGGTCATATTAAAACTTCTCAAGGTGGCCACCAATTAACAAATGATCTTTTAAAAAAATTTCTTTCGGATAATTCAAATTGGCAATTTACAAGCTTAGATGAACAAAAAGTAGAACAAAAAGACAGCGAATATATAAGCCCTATTGCCGTAAACGCATAAACACAGTTCATATCAAGAAAATTGTAATAATTAAATATTTTGGTAAAATGTTTTTCTATCAAAAATGTTTAAAAATCTAATAATCTTATTGTTATCAGTTTTTCTTCTGTTTTCATGCTCTGGAAAAAATAAAGAAGTAAAGGTAGCAGAACCAACAGAAGAAGAAAAAATTTTGGCAATATATTCTGAGGCGGTTGAGGCCTTAAAAAAAGGAGATGCATTTTTTGCATCAAAAAAGTTTGAAGAAGCAGAAGCTTTATTACCTCAAAGCAAATGGGCTGCGAAAGCAAGCATCATGTCAGCTTATGCTCATTATAATAGAAGCGCATATGAAAGAAGCATTTTTGCTTCTAAAAGACATATTTCCACCTATCCTGCAGATGAAAATGTTTCTTATGCTCACTATTTAATAGCCATGTGTTACTATGAACAGATTTTAGATGAAAAAAAAGATTTAGTTCCTTTATTAAAGGCAAAAGAAAAATTTGAATTTATTTTAAAAAATTATCCAGAAACTGATTATGCAACTGATGCTCGTTTTAAAATTGATCTGATTATAGATCAATTAGCAGCTAAAGAAATGTCCATAGCCAGATATTATATGAAAACCGAAAAATGGATTCCCGCACTAAATAGACTTAAAATTGTGGTAAAAAAGTATGATACAACAGTATTCGTAGAGGAAGCATTACATAGACTTGTTGAGGTTTATTATAAGCTAGGTTTAGTAGAAGAAGCGAAACAAGCGGCAGCAATACTAGGATATAATTATAAATCTAGCGAATGGTATGAAAAAAGTTATAAAGTTTTTAATAAAAAATATAAATCAAAAAGCACAAAAAAAGAAAAACATCTTGGATTGATTAGAAAAAAAATTAAAGATTTATTTAATTAATAGTAATGTTATGCACAGAAAGGAAATAGAAAAAGATTATTTAAAAAAAATTAACGAATTAAAAAAATATGATGAGGCATATTTTAAAAAAGATTCTCCTATTATTTCTGATAAGGATTATGATATTTGTAAACAGAAAATAATAGAACTTGAAAAAAAATATAAGTATTTAGACCATAAAGATTCTCCAAGTCAAAAAGTTGGTTATGAAGCTTCAAATAAATTTAAAAAAGTAAAACATTTAAAACCTATGCTTTCATTATCTAATGCTTTTGAAAAAGAAGATATGAAAGTTTTTTTAAGCAAAATTGGCAATTTTTTAAATATCAAAGATTTAAATATTGAATTTTCTTCAGAGCCAAAAATAGACGGTATATCGGCTACTTTAATTTATGAAGATGGTTTATTAATCAGAGGTCTTTCTCGAGGAGATGGAGTTATTGGAGAAGATATACTTCAAAATTTAAAAACAATTGAAAATATACCTAAAAAAATTTCAGGAAATAATATACCCAAAATTCTTGAAATAAGAGGTGAAATTTATATAGGAAAAAAAGATTTTGAAACTATAAAAGATAATTTTGCAAACCCTAGAAATGCGGCCGGCGGTTCATTAAGACAGAAAGATCCAAAAGAAACAGCAAAAATCCCCTTAAAATATTTTGCATATGGTTTTGGTGTAATTCAGCCCATGATTTTTAAAACTCAATCAGAATTTATTAGTAAAATTAAGCAATGGGGTTTTTTGACAAATCCTTATAACCAAGTTGTTAAAAATTTAGAAGAAATTGAAAAACAACACAAATTAATAGAAGAAATTAGATCTACATTAGACTACGATATTGATGGACTAGTTTATAAAGTTAATAATTTAGAACTACAGTCCCGATTAGGTAGCACATCTAACTCACCAAGATGGGCCACGGCTTATAAATTTTCTTCAGAAAAAGCTACAACTAAAATTTTGGATATAATTATTCAAGTTGGAAGAACCGGAGCTATAACTCCAGTTGCAAAGGTAGAACCAGTGACAGTTGGTGGAGTAGTAGTATCCAATGCCACTTTACATAATGAAGATGAAATTAAAAGAAAAGATATTCGCATCGGAGATATAATTACAATCCAAAGAGCAGGCGATGTTATTCCCCAAGTAGTTTCTGTAGATAAACTAAAAAGAAATAAAAATAGTATTAAATATATTTTTCCAGAGAAGTGTTTATGCGGTTCAAAAACAAAAAAAGAAATTAGTACTTCTACAAATAAAGAAGATGCCGTGAGAAGGTGTACTAGAGGGTATGAATGCAGTTTTACAGCAAGAGAAAAATTAAAACATATTGTTTCAAAAGAGGCATTCAATATAGAAGGACTTGGAAAAAAAGTTATCGATCAATTTTGGGATTTGAAATTAATTAGAATTCCATCAGATATATTTAAATTAAATTATAGAACTATTGATAAATTAGAGGGATGGGGACCTTTATCTATAAAAAATTTAAAAAACGCGATAGATAAAGCAAAAACTATTTCATTAAATCGATTTATTTATTCTATAGGAATAAGGCATATTGGACAAGAAAATGCAAAAATTCTATCAGGTTTTTTTAAATCAGTAGATAAATTTTCATTATTATTCTCAAAGACAAAACGAAAAGAACTCCTAAGTAATTTATCTGATCTTGATGGAATTGGCAGCACACAGGCTCAGTCTATTGAAAATTTTTTTTTAAATATTAAAAATATTGAAGTAGTCAAATCATTAATTGAAGTTCTAAAAATTGAAGATTTCAAAAATTTAAATAAAAAGGGAAAATTTAGTAATAAAAATTTAATGTTTACGGGGGGATTTGAAAAAATCAGTAGATCAGAAGCCAAAGCCTTGGCAGAGGATAATGGTGGCAAAGTTTTAGGAACAATATCTAAAAAATTAGATATGTTAGTAGTGGGAGCGTCAAAACCTACAAAAAGAAAAATTGATAAAGCTAAAGAATTAAAAATCAAAGTTATTCATGAAAAAGATTGGTATAAACTATTAAATATTTGAACACGCTTTTTTAAGTTCAATTAATTCCAGTTTGTTCATGAATTTTTTTAAGCTATTAAAAACTTTTGAATGGTAATTATTTAGCCAATTAATTTCACTTTTTAGTAAAAGTCTTTTTTCAATTAGGGATTTGTCAATTGGGGCTAAGGTAAGATTTTCAAACTGAAATTTTTTTTTAGTCTTTTTTATTGTAATTAAATTTTCTATTCTAATACCAAATTTTCCTTTTTCGTAATAACCAGGCTCATTGGATACAATCATTCCTTCTTTAAATTTAATTTTATTTCCTTTCGATATTGCGTGTGGACCTTCATGTACGTTTAAAAAATAACCAACTCCGTGTCCAGTTCCATGATTATAATCTAGATTTATTTTTTTAAGAGGTTTTCTAGCAGCGTAATCGATTTCTGACCCGTTAGTATTTTTATTAAATTTATAATTTGCGACTGCAATATGGCCTTTTAATACTCTTGTGAAGATATTTTTTATCCTAGATTGATTGTTATTAAGAGAAATAGTTCTTGTTACATCCGTTGTACCAAAATTATACTGACCTCCAGAATCTACCAAATATATATCCCCTTTTTTCAAAATTCTGTTACTTTCTTTATTAGCTTTATAGTGAATAATTGCTCCATTTGGACCGGATCCAGAAATAGTTGGAAAGCTTAGCGATTTAAATGTTTTGTTGTTCTTTCTAAATTGTAACAATTTATTTTGTGCACTTATTTCAGTAATTACTTTTTTTTTAAAATTATTTTTAACCCAAAATAAAAATTTAGTTAAAGCCGCACCATCATGTATGTGCGCTTTAATTGTATTATTAATTTCAGTTTTATTTTTTATTGCTTTAAGAAAATAAATTGGATCTTTTTTTTCTATAATAATGTTATTTTTTTTTATAATGTTTTTAAAAAAAATAGAACAAGAAGAGCTGTCTAGTTGAACAGTTTTATTTTTTACTTTTTGCATAAATTTTTCTATATATTTTATATTAATTATTTTAATATTTGATAGATTTTTTTTTAGTTTTTTATCTACTTTTTTTAAATCACAGAAAAAATATATATTTTTATTATTATTTAAAATTAAATAACTATTAGGAATAGGGGTAAATTCAGAATCCGCGCCTCTTAGGTTTAACAACCAAGCTACATTTTCAGAGGCAGAAACAAATTGAAAATCTGCTTTATTTTCTTTTAAAATTTTTGATAATTTTTTTATTTTACTTATCGAGCTTTGTCCAACGTCTTTATCATTTAATTTATAAAATTTACTTTTATCATTGTAACTTTTTCTTATCCATATTTTATTAATTAAATTTTCATTTAATGGAATTAATTGACAATCTGATTTTTTGAAAAGATTATTGATCGTGAGCTCTGTGTATAGTTTTGGATCAAAGCCTATAGAGAGTTTTTTGCCTTTTAATATATTTGAAGGAATTTTTTTAGGAATAGTAATAATTTTAAATGTTTTCCCGCTCTGGATTTTAGCTTGCAAAGTATATCTGCCATCAACAAACAAATAATTGTCTTTTTTAAGTATCAAAGCAAAACCATAAGAGCCAGAAAAATTAGATATAAACTTTAAATTGTCCTTTGATTCTTTGACATATTCTCCAAAAAATTCATCATTTTTTGGCACTATATATCCGTCAATTTTGTAATTATTAAAAAGTTTTCTTAATTTTGTTATTTTATTCATTTGATTCTTTTTATAATTTTCTTTTTTAATCTTGCCCAGCCAGGACTTCTAATGCCTTCATTATAATCAATGTCTTGGTTAAAAAAGAAGTCATCATTATTTTTTTCATTTGTTTCTTGCTTTTCAACATTTTTTTCTGGAAGCTCATCTATGAATCTTGAGGATAAAGATTCAATCCAATCTCCTCTGTACATTCTATTCATTGTAAAAGATATAAATGATTCTTTTTTTGCTCTAGTTAAACCTACATACGCTAATCTTCTTTCTTCTTCTAACGCTAAATCTCCTTTTTCTTCCAAAGATTTTTGGTGAGGAAATAAACCCTCTTCCCATCCAGGTAAAAATACCACATCAAATTCCAATCCTTTGGCAGCGTGCATTGTCATCAAATTAATTTTTTCTCCTTTCCAATCTTGATCTATTGAAGTTGCAAGAGCCACATGTTCTAAAAAACTTTGGAGATTATCAAAGTCTCTCATCCCCCTTATTAATTCTTTTAAATTTTCTAATCTGCCTTCGCTTTCCAAATCTTTTTTATCCTTTAGCATTTTAGAATAACCCGACTCATCTAAAATTATTTCCATAAGCTCATAATGTTTTTTTTCTTTTAAATCAGATCTCCATTTATTAAATTGATTTAATATATTGCTTAATCCAATTTTTGTCTTAGGTTTGATTTTGTTTAGTTGCAAAAGCTCTAATGCAGAATCTTCTAAAGATTTTTTATTTTTTCTAGCCCAATCATGTAACTGCTTTATGGAGCTATCACCTATTGATCTTCTTGGTACATTAATAATTCTTTCAAAGGCTAAGTCATCATTTTTTTGATTCACAATTCTTAAGTACGCTATGCTATCTTTAATTTCAGCTCTCTCATAAAACTTTGTTCCACCTACTACACGATAGCCCATTCCAATCTTTAGAAATCTTTCTTCAAATTCCCTAGTTTGAAAAATTGCTCTAACTAATATAGATATATTGTTAAGGGAATATTTTTTTTTTAGTTTTTGTTCTACAATATCGCTAATTCCTGTAGCTTCATCTTTTCCATTTTTGTAACAAGTAAGTTTTATAAGCTCTCCATCTTTTCCGTCTGTCCATAGTTTTTTTCCAACTCTACCATTATTTTTTGAGATAAGCTCTGAAGCCGCGCTCAATATATTTTGAGTAGATCTATAATTTTGTTCTAGTTTAATAATTTTTGTATTTTTATATATTTTACTAAAATTTAAAAAATTTTCAATTTCAGCCCCTCTCCAACTATAAATTGATTGATCGTCATCTCCTACACAGCAAATATTATTATTTTTTTTAGAAAGTAAATTTAACCATTTACTTTGTATATGATTTGAATCTTGATATTCATCTACAAGTATATATTTGAAATTTTTTGAATACATTTCAAGTATATCAGAATTATTTTCAAACATAGTTACGCAATGTAGTATTAAATCACCAAAGTCACATGAGTTTAAAATTTGTAATCTTTCTTGATAAATTTTATAAACATTTAATATGGCTCTTTCTAAAGGCAAACCTTTTTTTATTGTTACATCTTTTGGCAACAAGCCTTTATTTTTCCATTGATTAATTAAAGATAAAATTAGTTGTGGTGAAACTTTTTTTACATCTATATTTTCAGATTTGCAGATATTTTTTATTAATCTAAGCTGGTCTTCCTGATCAATAATAGTAAAACGTGAGTTCAATCCTACTGCATCAGCATGCCTTCTTAAAAGCTTAGCGCTTACTGAATGAAAAGTTCCAAGCCATGGAATAGAATTTTGTTTTTCCTTTAGAAAGCCAGCAACCCTATTTTGCATTTCTCTTGCTGCTTTATTTGTAAACGTAACGCACAGGATTTGATTGGGCCACGCTTTTTTCTCTTTTATTAGATGTGCTACCCTTGAAGTTAGAACTCTTGTTTTACCAGATCCAGCGCCCGCTACTATCAAAATAGGTCCATCAAGATGAGTAATTGCTTCTTTTTGGCTTTCGTTTAGATTATTTAAATAATTTTGTTTGCTAATTTCCATTAAATTTATATTTTACCATTTTTAATTAAAAAAATTAAAAAATCAAAACAAATGAAATATTTTAATTTTAAAAGATATAAGTTTTTTCCGAAAATTAATACTTATTATATTAAGACATTTATTTCTAATAAAATTAAGAAGTATTTACAATTTAAACTGTATAATTTTAATAAATTACCAAAATACTTTTACTCTAGCATAAGCGATTCTTTTAAAGTTTTTAGGCGGTTTACTGATAAAAAGCTAAAGTATTTATCATATTATCTATTAGGCTTTTTTATATTTGTAATTTTTACTTATTTAAGTTTACCGTTTTTTTATACTTTTAACAAATCAAATATCCAAAATGCTATATGCCAAAAGACTAAACTGAAATGTATTATTGAGAGCAATATAAGTTATAGCTTTTTTCCCTCACCAAGAATTAAGTTTGATAATTTTTTAGTTAAAGACATTGTTAATAATAATAAAAATTTAGCCAAGATTACAAATGTTGAAGTTATGATTCCAATTTTTAATTTACATAATAAAAGCAAATTTGGATTTAATAAAGTTAAGTTTAAAGATTCAATAATTGATTTTAATTTAGAAAATTTACAAGAATATAAAAATTTTTTTACAAAGAAACTGTATTCAAACAAAATTATTTTTAAAGGTGGCAGCATAAGCTTCTCAGACGGAAAAAAATTTGTCACATCCATTAAAAAGATAAATTTAAAATATATTAAGACTAAAAATAAAACAAAGGTAATTTTCAAGGGAAAAATTATAGATGAAAGTATTTATGTTAATTATAAAGAAAATAACAATAAAGAAAAAAAACCTAAAAATTTTATATTTAAATTAGATAAATTAGGATTTTTAGCAAAGATAGATATGTTTGGAGATCAATTAAAAACTAAAAAACTTATTACTGGCAATGCTTTGTTAAAACAAGATAAAAATAAAATAACAGCTTTATTTGATTACAAAGATGATAGAATTTTTATTAAACATTCTAATTTAAGAACTGCTTTTTTAGATGGAAAGTCTGATGGTGAAATAATTTTATTACCATATTTTGATTTTAATCTTAATTTTAACTTAAATAGTGTTAATTTTAATAAACTGGTTTCTTCTCTTATTTCTTTGAGCAAAGAAGAAAAAAGAAAATTATTTAGAATAAATAAAAAAATAAATGGTACAGCAAATATTTCAATTAATAAAATATTTTCACGACACACTTTAATACATGCTTTAGAATCAGAATTAAGATTCATAAATGGAAATATTATTTTAGAACGAGTACTACTTGATTTAGGAAAAATAGGAGCGGCCGATTTATCTGGAGCTGTTAAAAATGGTAAAAATTTTAGTAATTTTCAATTTGATAGCAATATATTTATTGATAATCTAAAAAAGCTTTTTAGCAAATTTGGAATTTACAATGAAAAAAAAATACCACATAGTTTATTTGTTTCAGGAAGTTTTGATTTGCAAAATTTATTAATGCGTATTAATGAAATAACAGGGGAAGAAAAATTTAAAGAAGCTGATTTGTCCTATATTCAAAGTGAATTTAATCAAATTCTTTTAGAAAACGGGTATGCAAGTTTATTTAACTTTAAAAATTTAAAAACTTTTTTTAAATCAATTAATATAGATCAAAAATAATTTAGTAAGGCTTAATCATTCTTTTTGGATTAACTATTTTGTCATATTCTGTTTCACTTATTAATCCAGTTTTAATCGCTTCTTCTTTTAAAGTAGTTCCATTTTTGTGAGCTTTTTTTGCAATCCTGGCGGCATTATCATATCCAACTTTTGGAGATAGCGCGGTTACCAGCATTAAAGAATTGTTTAAATAACTATTAATTCTTTTTTTGTCTGCTTTTAGACCCTTTACGCAATAATTAGCAAAACTTTTTGAAGAGTCAGCCATTATGTGAATGGATTGTAAAATGTTGTGAATTATTAAAGGCTTGAATACGTTTAATTCAAAATGGCCATGCGATCCAGCCATTGTTATACCATTATGATTTCCAATTACTTTCACACAGACCATGGTAACAGCTTCGCATTGAGTTGGATTTATTTTTCCAGGCATGATAGATGATCCAGGTTCATTTTCAGGTAAAATAAGTTCCCCATAACCAGCTCTTGGTCCAGATCCTAAAAATCTAATATCGTTAGCTATTTTCATTAAGCAAACAGCCGTAGTATTCATAGTTCCAGAAAAATTTACTATAGCGTCATGCGCTGCTAATGCTGCAAATTTATTTGGAGCGGGTTTAAAAGGTAGTTTAGTAATTTTTCTTAATTCAGCGACTATTTGTTTATCAAAACCTTTTTTAGTATTTAAACCAGTACCAACTGCTGTTCCTCCTTGTGCTAAAAAATATATTTCTTCAAGCGCAGATTCAATTCTTTTAATACATTTACTTAATTGAGAATGGTAACCAGAAAACTCTTGCCCCAAAGTAATTGGTGTAGCATCTTGTAAATGTGTTCTTCCTACTTTTATAATTTTTTTAAATTGTTTAGATTTTTTTCCTAATTCTGAATTCAGCAATTTAAGAAAAGGTATTAGTTTTCCTTTTGCTCTAATGGCTATTGCCATATGCATTGCAGTTGGAAAAACATCATTCGTAGATTGTGATTTATTGACATGATCATTTGGATGAACAGGTTTTTTACTTCCTAATTTACCACCAAGCATTTCAATAGCTCTATTGGCTATTACTTCATTAACATTCATATTAGTTTGTGTACCAGATCCTGTTTGCCAAACTTTAAGAGGAAAATGATCATTAAGTTTCCCAGATATAACTTCATTTGCAGCTTTAACAATTGCTATGCTTATTTTTTTATCTAGTGTTTTATTTTTTGCATTGACTATTGCAGCGGCTTTTTTAATCATAGCAATAGACTTAATAACAATCGGCCTTACCAAAAAGTCGCCTATATCAAAATGCTTATTAGATCTTTGCGTAGATGCACCCCAATACTTATTATGCGGCACTTTAATACTCCCTAAGCTGTCATATTCATTTCTAAATTTCATATATAAGGGTATAATTAGTAATATATACGTTAGACTTTTTTAAGGCAAGATTTTTAAGTTTATAACTTTGAATCAATAAGAAAGTAAAAAAATAACTATATAAAGAAATAAAATTTATTATAAAAACTATAGAAAATTTTTGATGTTAGAAAAAAATGAAATACTTATAGTAATTTTTCTACTTCTTGCGGCTTTTTACTTTGTTATATTTATAGGGGCTCGTAACAGAAAACGATCAATACAATCCAATGAAATTAAAAGATATTTATTCGGTGTGCGTATTTTAATATTTATTATTGGATTTGTAGCATTAATTCTCTGGTTATTTTTATAGTGTTTTGTCAGTGATAATAGAATTAAAGAAACGTAAAGTTTTGGTTGCGGGGGTAGGATTTGAACCTACGACCTTCAGGTTATGAGCCTGACGAGCTACCAGACTGCTCCACCCCGCGATAAATGCTTTTGATCTAGTCTCAAATAATATTAATAATATGTTTTGTTAGTTAATTGCAAACAAAATTACATATTATAGCTTTTCATTCTTTGAATTTTTTTCGCCCTTTTTATATTTTCTGATCTTTCTCTTTTTTTTCTTTCAGAAGGTTTTTCGTAATTACTTTTAATTTTTAAAATTTTAAAAAATCCTTCTCTCTGAAGTTTTCTTTTAAGAATTCTCAAAGCTTGATCAACGTTATTATCTTTTACTTCTATTTTAATAAATCCTCCTAATTAAAGATGCATTAACTATCATTAATAAAAAATTTTGTCCAGTTTCATTAAAATGGTTTTTTAGGTACTTTTTTTTCGAAATTTTTTCTATAAACGAGAAGCTTCTTGTGAATTTGACTATATTTTGTTGACAGAATTGAAATAGCAAGTAGTGCAGCATTTATTGCTCCAGCTTTTCCAATAGCTAATGTGCCAACTGGAATTCCAGCAGGCATTTGTACAGTAGATAGTAAACTATCTAAACCTTTCAATTTACTTTCAGTTGGAACACCCAAAACTGGCAAAGTTGTTAAAGAAGCCGTGACACCAGCTAAGTGTGCAGACATTCCAGCAGCGGCAATAATTATTTCCATTTTATTTTTTTCCGCTTCTTTTAAAAATTTGTGCAGTCTTTTCGGTGTTCTATGAGCAGATATCACTCTTACGTCATGTTTGATGTCAAATTGTTTTAAAGTGTCACTGCAATATTTCATTGTATCTGACCAATCAGATTTACTACCCATAATTACTCCAACTAATTTATGAGTTTTGATTTTCATTTATTGTATTTTTTTTTTCTAATTCCTTTTTTTTTCTGATAACTCTTCTGTTTGCTTTTTCTGCAGCTTTTTGAATATCAATTTGAGAACAAAGGTTAGAGACTACTGGATCTTTAGCGGATAGATTAGAAGAATTCCAATAATTTTTATTTCTAATTAATGATGCTGTGTTTTTAGTACTACCAATAAGCTTAGCTATTTGCCCGTCTGATAACTGAGGATAATTTTTTATTAACCAAACAATAGCATCTGGTCTATCTTGTCTCTTAGAAAGAGGAACGTATCGCTTTTTTTTTTGTTGAGATTTTATATCTAAATTTTTTTTATTTAATACAATTTTCTTATTAATATCTTTTGAACATGCTTCAATTTCTTCACGTGTCAATTGCCCAGCTAATATAGGATTATAAGCTTTTATGCCTTTTGCCACATCACCATCTGCAATACCTTTTACTTCAAGTTCGTGAAGACTACAAAAGTCAGCTATTTGTTTAAAACTTATTTTTGTATTTTCAACTAACCATACCGCTGTTGCTTTCGGCATAAAAGGTTTATCAGTCATTTCTATTTTTTGTTTGGCGATCTTAAATTCTTAAATTTTTTAAAAAATTTACTTACTCTTCCCTTGTCTGAAACTTTTTGTGTGCCACCAGTCCAAGCGACGTGAGATTTAGAATCAATATCAAGTTTTAGGGTTTCTCCTTCTTTTCCCCAAGTTGACATGGTTTCAAATTGGCTCCCGTCAGTCATAACCACTTTTATCTTATGGTAATCTGGATGTATGTTTTTTTTCATATTGGGTTACTCTATTATAATAAAACAAAATAATTAACAAGAAAAATTTATTATTTTAAAACTTCCATCATTTCTTCGTTAATTCTTGAGTTAGTTACCAAAATAGTTTCATTTTTGATGTACTTATTTTCTCCTTTAAAATCTGTTACATAACCCCCTGCTTCTTTAACTAAAATTATTCCGGCTGCTATATCCCAATAATTTAAATTTCTTTGCCAGAATCCATCGCATCGACCCGCTGCTACATAAGCCATATCAAGTGCAGCACTTCCCATTTTTCTAATTGGAGTCAAAACTTTAGCAGAAAACTTTTTATATTCTTCTATAGATATATCTTTATTGTTATTTGTATTTTTGGGTCCACCCGTAAAAATCATACAATCTTTTAATTTAGATCTTGAAGAAACTCGTATTCGTTGATTGTTTAAATAAGATCCATTTCCTTTTTCGGCAATAAAAATTTCATCTTTAATAGGATCTAAAATGATACCACAAATTATTTCGTTATTTTTTTCTAAACCTATAGATATTCCAAAATGTGGAATACCATGTAAAAAATTTGCAGTTCCATCTATAGGATCAATAATCCATTTAAACTCTTGACCATTTTTAATTTCTCCAGCTTCCTCGCTTAAAACCGAATAATCAGGGCGAGCATTTAAAAGCTCTTCAATTAAAATTTTTTCAACTTTTTTATCTGAGGCCGTAACAAAATCACCCGGGCCTTTTATTGAAACTTGAAGTTTTTCTATTTCACCAAAATCTCTTATTAAAGGCTTCGCAGCTTTTCTACAAGCTTTGACCATAACATTTATATTAGCTGAATTTAAATTCATTTATTTTATTTTTTTTATATACTCTAATGTTCTTGTATCTAATAGGATTTTATCTTCCGAATTAATGAACGGTGGAACCATGATTTTAATTCCATTTTCTAAAGTAGCTGGCTTATATGATGAAGAGGCGGTTTGTCCTTTAATTGCAGCATCTGTAGTTTCAATTTTTAATTCTATTGAAGATGGCAATTCAATAGATAGAGGTTGATCATCATGAAACTGCACATTCACTTCCATATTTTCTTTTAGTAACTTTTTTTTCTCTCCTAATAAAGATTTATTAATTTGTATTTGTTCAAAATTAGTTTGTTCCATGAAATGGCAATTTTTTTCATCTTCATAAAGAAAGTTAAATTTTTTGTCATCTAAGATTGCTCTTTCTATCGCGTCACTGGATCTAAATCTTTCATTTAACTTTGTTCCCTTTTTTATACTTTTAAGCTCGACTTGGTTAAAAGCTCCACCTTTTCCCGGCTTAACATGTTGAGCTTTTAGAACTGACCATAGATCATCCTTATGTTCAATTACCATTCCTGGTTTAATTTCATTTCCTAATATTTTCATTTTAATTTATTAATGGCTGAAACAGGGTTCATTTTTTTATTATTCCAAATATAGTTTGAGCAAGCAATAAAATTTGCTCCATTTAATAAAATTTTTTTATAATTGGAATTGCTAATCCCGCCTATTGCAACGGTGGGCATATTAATTTTTTTTTTAGCCCAACGCAATATTTCTATGTTGGCTCTAAAAGTAGTTTTTTTTGTATAAGACTTAAAAAAAGATCCAAAGGCGACATAATTTGCTCCATATTTTTTTGCTTTAAGAGCTAATTTTTTTGAATTATGGCAAGTTATTCCAATAATTTTATCTTTTCCTAAAATTTTTCTTGCATTTTCAAAACTCATATCTCTTTGACCAATATGACACCCATCCGCTTCTACTATTTTTGCAATTAGAGGTTTATCATTAATTAAAAATTTAACATTATTTTTTTTAGCTATTTGTTTTACTTTTTCTGATATTTTTATCAAATCTAGAATAGATGTTTTTTTGATTCTTAATTGGAAGTATTTTACCTTATTGGTTTTCAGCACGTTATTGAGTTCATTATAAAAACTAGCTGACCTTATCTTTTGAGGTGATATCAAATAAATATTTTTTTTCAATTTTAATTAGGTTGTTAATTGTTTTTCTAAATCAATATTCCATTTTGCTGAAGTAGACAGCCCATTCATTTTTGATCTGTGATTAAATATTTTTTGAGTATTATTTATATCATTGATATCTTTTGCCCAGTTTTTAAGAGCACTTTGCTGTAAAGCCCTACCATATGAAAAGCTCATTAAAAAATTTGTATCATTAATTTTATTTATTTCATTTAAATTTTGCGTAGCTTCTATTTCGCTCTGCCCACCTGAAAGAAAAGCTATTCCAGGTACTTCATTAGGAACGTTTTCTTTTAGGCACTTCAATGTCATTGTTGCAATTTCTTTTGTGTTACTTTTGTTTTTTGATTTATTTCCTGGTAATATCATATTAGGTTTTAGTATAGTTCCTTTAAGATCCACTTTGTGTAACTTTAATTCTGAGTAACATTCCTCTAGAACTTTTGAGGTAACTTCATAACATTTCATTATGTCATGTTCTCCGTCCATTAAAACTTCTGGTTCAACAATTGGAACCATTTTTGCTTCTTGAACTAAAGCTGCATATCTTGCTAAGGCATGAGCATTTGATTTTAAAGCAAGCTCAGATGGGTATTTATCAGAAATATTATATACAGCTCTCCATTTAGTAAATCTAGCTCCAAGCTTATAATATTCTGTCAATCTTTCTCTAAGGCCATCCAATCCCTCAGTTATTTTTTCCTCAGGAGATCCAGACAATTTTTTTGCTCCAGCATCTACTTTGATGCCAGGAATAGAATTAAAACTTTTAATTAATTCAGGCACTGATTTTCCAGAAGAAGTTTTTTGTTTTATTGTTTCATCGTAAAGTATGACACCTCCAATATTATTTTTCATACTTGCAGCTGAAAACAATGTTTCTCTAAATTTAAGTCTATTCTCTGAAGTTGAATCAACATTAACACTAGCCAATCTTTTTGTCATAGTTCCAGTGCTTTCATCTGCAGCGAGTATACCTTTTCCTTTCGCCAATATTTGTTTTGCAATTTTTTCTAATTCACTCATTTATTTCTAAGACTTTTATACCAGGTAAAATTTTTCCTTCAAGAAGTTCCAAAAAAGCTCCACCAGCGGTTGAGACATAGGTAAAACCATCGTAACAACCAGATTTATTTATTACAGCAACGGTATCTCCACCACCAGCAATTGATGTAAGAGATTTATTTTTAGTTTTTTCAGTTATTTTTTTTGCAATTTTATTGCTACCCGTAGAAAATTTTTCAAGTTCAAAATAACCCGCTGGGCCATTCCATAAAATCGTTTTAGATTCATCAATTATATTATAAATTTTCTTTATTGTATTTTCTCCAATGTCTAAAATTAGATCAGTATCATCAATTTTATCTAAAGATTTTAATTTAGCTTCTGATTTATAGCTTTTTGCTACAATTACATCTTTAGGTATTATAAGTTTACAGTTATTATCTTCACACTTTTTTATTATATCTTTTAACAAATCTTCTTGATTTTTTTCAAATAAAGATTTTCCAATTTTATGTCCGTTATATTTTATGAAATTGTTTGCCATAGCTCCTACAATTACAATGTTTTGCATTTTTTTTACTAAATTAGTTAAAATACCAATTTTGGTAGAAATTTTTGAACCTCCAATAATGCACGAAACTGGCTTTTCTGCTTTATTTATTAGCATATTAATAAGGCTTACTTCTTGAAATAATAATTTGCCTGCATAAGAATCTATATATTGTGTTATTTCACAAACTGATGCGTGCGCTCTGTGAGAACAAGAAAAAGCTTCATTTACATATATATCACCAATTTTTGATAGCTCTTTAGCAAAATTTTTTTCATTTTCTTCCTCTTCCTTATTAAATCTAATATTTTCGAGCAATAAAATTTCAC
The DNA here is from genome assembly GCA_902567945.1 of uncultured Pelagibacteraceae bacterium. Lineage (GTDB taxonomy): Bacteria > Pseudomonadota > Alphaproteobacteria > Pelagibacterales > Pelagibacteraceae > AG-414-E02. The sequence goes on from CACFOC010000014.1 coordinate 20,932, forward strand.
CAGATTTAATTTTATTACTTTTTTCTATTATTGTTGGTCCATAACTTTTATTAGAAAAATAAACTTTAGAATTCAATAAATTTTGTAAAATAGGAGCTATTGGTTTTAGGGATAATTTTTCATTAATTTTTCCCTTAGGTCTTCCAAGATGAGAAATTAAAATTACTTTTGCTTTTTTATTCACGAATTCTTTTATAATGGGAATAACTTTGTTTATTCTAGTTTTATCTATAACATTTCCTTCTTGAATAGGAACATTTAAATCTACTCTTAAGATTACTCTTTTATCAGTTAAGTTTAAATTTTCATCAAGAGCTTTTAATTTGCCCATGATTTATTTTAGATTTCCCAAATAAACTGCTAGATCGCACATTCTATTAGCAAATCCCCATTCATTATCATACCAAGCGGAAACTTTTGCCATTTTTTTATCAATCACTTTAGTCAAAGATAGATCAACTATAGAAGAGTGGGGGTTATGGTTAAAATCCGAAGAAACAAGTAGTTCATTGTTAGTATCTAAGATATTTTTTAATTCTGATTTAGAAGCTTTTATAAATGAATTATTTATTTCTTCCACGGTCATATCTTTGTTTGAAGAAAAAATAAACTCAATCAAAGAAACATTTGGAGTAGGAACTCTAATTGAAACACCTTCAACTTTGCCTTTCAGTTCAGGAATAACATCAGCTAGAGATTTGGTAGCGCCAGTTGTTGTTGGTATCATTGAATTAGGTGCGCTTCTTGCTCTTCTTAAATCTTTATGGGAATTATCTAGGAGTCTTTGATCAGTTGTATATGAGTGAATAGTAGTCATAAAACCACGTTCTATTTTAAAATTGTCATTCATTACTTTGGCTACCGGGGCTAAGCAATTTGTAGTACACGATGCAGCAGCAATTACTTCATCAGTTTTTTTTAAGGTTTTTTGATTTACTCCAAAAACAATATTTATTGCATTCTTACATGGAGCTGAAACCAAAACTTTTTTAGCACCGGAATTAATATGTTGTGATGATTTTTCTTTAGTATTAAATTTGCCTGTACATTCTAAAACTACGTTTACATTATATTTTTTCCAGTTTATTTTTGAAATTTCAGATTCACGTATTAAACTTATTTTTTTTCCATTAATTTCAATTTCTTTTTCAGAGTGATTTACTTTAGCTTTTAGTTCTCCATGAATAGTATCATGTTTTAATAAAAAGCTGCTAACTTCAGAATTTCCTCTGTTATTAATAGCTACTACCTCTAAGTCTTTTCTGTTGTTTTCAATAATAGATCTAAGAACCATTCTTCCGATTCTACCAAATCCATTTATACCAACTTTTATAACCATAATTATTTACCCAACATTCTTTTGGCAATCATAACAACACTGTCGCTAGTTAAATTAAAATTTTCGTAAATTGATTTATAGGGGGCACTTTTACCAAAAGATTTTAATCCCAAAGAAGCTCCATCAAAATTAACATATTTTTCCCATCCAAATATACTACTTGCTTCTATAGATATTTTTTTAGAATTTTTTTCAATAACTTTTTCTCTATATTCTCTTGGTTGTTTATCAAACAATTCTTGGCACGGCATTGATACAACTTTTGAGTTTATGTTAAGCTCTTTTAATTTATTTAATGCATCAATAGCAATTTCAACTTCCGAACCAGATGCGATCAAAGTAATTTCAGGATTAGATTTGGTTTTTTTAAGCTCATATCCACCAAGAGCGCTCATATTTTTGTTTGTGAGCGATTCAGTGACAAATGGAATTTTTTGTCTTGATAAGGCAATCACGCTGGGATTAGTACTGCTTTTTAAGGCCGTTTCCCAACATTCAAGTGTCTCAATTGTGTCAGCTGGTCTAAACACATTTAGATTTGGTATTGCTCTTAAATGTGCCAAGTGTTCTATGGGTTGATGAGTTGGGCCATCTTCTCCTAAGCCAATAGAGTCATGAGAAAAAACATAAATAATTTTTAAACCCATTAATGCCGATAATCTTAATGAAGGTTTACAATAATCAGAAAAAATTAAAAAAGTACCTCCATAAGGAATTATACCTCCATGAAGAGCAATACCATTCATAATTCCAGCCATACCATGTTCTCTCACTCCGTAATGAATATAGTTCCCTTTAAAATTTGATGGTTTAATTATTTTGGAATGTTTAGTTTTGGTATTATTTGAACCACTTAAATCTGCAGATCCACCAATTAATTCGGGTAAATTTTCTATTATACTTTCTAAAACAAACGCAGAAGATTTTCTCGTAGCTTGATCGGGTTTTGAATTAAAAATTTCTTTTTTTAAAGAGGCAAAATGTTCATCTAAACTTTTGGGAAGTTCGTTTTTTATTAATCTAGTAATTTCATCTTTGATTTTCTTATCTTTTTTATTATAAATTGAATTCCATTTTTTTTCCTCAATTATTCCCTTTTCACCAATTTTTCTCCATTCATTCAAAATTTCCTTTGGAATTTCAAAAGGTTTATGTTTCCATTTTAATTTTTTTCTAACTAGCGCAACTTCTTCCTCTCCAAGGGCAGCGCCATGGGAAGAGGCCTTTCCAGATTTATTTGGCGAACCATACCCAATTATAGTTTTGCATGAAATCAAGGTCGGTTTTTTTGAGCTGAGGCTCTTTTTTATAGCTTTTGATATTTGATTTTCGTTATGTCCATTTATTTCCTGAAACGACCAACCATAGCTTTCAAATCTTTTCTTATAATTATCTGATACTGATAAACTGGTTGGGCCATCGATAGATATTTTATTATTGTCAAAAAAAACGATAAGATTTTTTAGTTTTAAATGTCCTGCTAAACTCATTGCCTCATGACTTATTCCTTCCATTAAATCTCCATCGCTAGCAATAACGTAAGTTTTATGATTAATTAAATTTGATCCATATTTATTTTTTAAAATTTCCTCTGCAATCGCCATTCCGACAGCGTTTGACAAACCTTGGCCAAGAGGTCCAGTAGTAGTTTCTATTCCAGAATTTTTTTCATATTCGGGGTGACCGGCACAAATAGAATTAAGCTGCCTAAAATTTTGAATGTCTTTAATTGATATACTTTTGTATCCCGTTAAATATAGTAGAGAATATAAAAGCATTGATCCGTGACCGGCAGACAAAATAAATCTATCACGATTAATCCAACTAGGATTTTTTGGATTAAACCTTAGGTAGTATTTAAATAATACCGTGGCCACATCTGACATTCCCATCGGCATACCAGGATGACCAGAGTTTGCTTTCTGAACTGCATCTATCGAAAGAAATCTTATTGCATTTGCTAAATCTTTAAAGACTGGATTCACTATAAAACCTATATAGACTTGAACGCATCAAATCAATAATATGATTTATAAATAAATCAAATGAAAAATTACGCAGAAAAAGAAAAAAGATTAGAAAATGTTCTTGAAAAATTAAACTCAATGTCAAATAAAGTAATAAAAAAGATGAGCAATGACATTGATTCTCTAAATTTAGAGAAGAATCAATTATTAAGGGAAAAAGAAGAATCAGCGAGCAATTTTCAGATTCTTAACGAAAAGCATGAAAAATTAAAAAAAGAATTAGAAATGATTGATTATGATGTAGGTAATAAATTTGGGAAAAAAAAAGAATTTAATCAAAAAATAGACGAGCTAAACCAAGAGACAGAAACCCTTATTGAGGAAATAGAAAAATGGCAAACGTAAATATAAAATTTAATAATAAAGACTATTTGCTATCTTGTGACGAAGGTCAGGAAGAAAGTCTTCAGGAATTAGCAAAACATTTGGATACAAAATATAATGAACTTAAAGATAATTTAGGCAATATAGGAGAAAACAAGCTTTTACTAATAACTGCGATTAAAATTATAGATGACTATTTTGATTTATTTAAAAAATCAAAAAATAATAAGAGTCATTTTGAAAAACTTTCAATAAAATTCAAAGAACTAAGATCATTGGCAATAAATTATAAAGAAGAAAAAGAAAAAGAAATTGAAAAATTAAAGAATGAGTTGGGTGCTATTAAATTGTCAGCCGAAGAAAACAAAGATTCATATGAGAAAATTTTAGATAAAACAACAGAGTCTATAGAAAAATTTATTGAAAATGTAGAAGCCAGCTATAAAGAAAATATTCAGTAAATGAGTCTTAATAAATCATCTTTAAGAAAAAAATTTCTTCAAAAGAGAAAAAATATCAAATATTTAGAATCAAAAAAATTTAATTTTAAGTTAATTTTTAATTTAATTAGAAAGCAATTTCATAATAAAAAAATAACTATTGCGGGCTATTATCCTGCTAACAATGAAGTAAATATTTTAAATTTTCTTAAAGAAGCTACAGACAAAAAATTCAAAATTATATTACC
>CACFOC010000015.1 GCA_902567945.1 uncultured Pelagibacteraceae bacterium
ATAGCCAAGATGCTTTAATTGGAAATCCAGCATATGATTTAGTTTCGTTAATAGATGATGTGAGAATTAAAACTCCTGAAAAATTAAAAAAGCAAATTTATTCTTATTATTTAAAAAGAGCTTTTAAAAATCATAGAATTTATAATGACAAATTTTTAGCAGATTTTAATATTTTGTCCGTTCAAAGAAATTTAAAAATAATAGGAATTTTTTCTAGACTTTATACAAGAGATAAAAAAGGCCAATATTTAAAATACATACCCTATGCATGGAAATTATTGGAAAAAAGAATGGAGGGTGAAATGTTTTTAGACTTAAAAAGGATTATCAACAAAAATGTACCAACTAAAATTAGAAAAAAAATTATAAAACAATGAAAGTACCTGTTCTATTTCCTAAAATTTTTGATCATCCATTTACTTACAAAAGTGAAATTTCAGATTCATTAAATTCTGGAGATTTTGTTAAAGCACCCTTCGGATCTACTGAAATCACAGGAGTTGTATGGCCCGATGAACAAAAAACAGAAAAAAAATTTAAAATGAAAAAAATTTCAAAGAAAATAAAAGTTAAAAATTTAAATAATTCAATGATTGAATTCATATCTTGGTTTTCTAAATATAATCTTGTTCCTTTGGGTATGTCTCTTAAGATGTGTATGATTAACAAAGATGTTGTTGAAAAAGATTATCATAAAGAATTTAATAGATATAAAATTAAATTTAAAAAAAATTTTTTTTCATTAAATGATGAACAAAAAAAATCACTATCTTTTATTAGAAAAGTTGGAAATAATTATAATGTGACTGTAATAGAGGGGGTTACCGGGTCAGGTAAAACACTAGTTTATTTTGAAAGAATTAAAGATTTTATAGAAAAAGGTTTTCAAGGACTTGTACTGCTTCCTGAAATTGCTTTAACAAATCAATTTAGGAGAAGATTTCAAGAATTTTTTAATACAGAACCTGCAATTTGGCATTCCGGCACAACTAAAAAAAATAAATCTATAATTTGGAAGGGAATTACTGAAGGAAAAATTAAAATAGTAATAGGAGCAAGATCTTCACTTTTTTTACCATTTAAAAAATTTAGGAATTATTATTGTAGATGAAGAGCACGATGTTTCGTATAAACAGGATGAAGGAGTATCGTATAATGCAAGAGATATGGCAATTACACGAGCATCAATAGAAAATATTCCTATTCACTTGGTAACTTCAATTCCTTCAATAGAAACTTATAATAATATTGTTAATAAAAAATATTATTCAACAAAGTTAGAGAAAAGATACAAAGAGGCATCATTACCAAAAATAGAAATTATAAATTTACATTCAGAGATTTTAAAAAAAGAATCTTGGATTGCTAATAAAACTATAAATGAAGTTAATAAATTTTTGGAAAAAGGAGAGCAAGTACTATTTTTCTTAAATAGAAGAGGTTATGCACCTTTTGTAATATGTAAAAAGTGTGGATATAAGTTTCAATGTCCCAATTGTTCTGTAAATTTAAATTATCATAAAAATTTAAATAAATTGCTCTGCCATTATTGTGGGTTTAAATCATCACTTTCAAGAAATTGTAAAGATAATATAAAATGCGATTTATCATTTTGTGGTCCAGGAGTAGAAAGAATTTTTGCCGAATTAAAAAAAATATATCCAAATAAAAAAATTGAAATATTTTCTAGCGATACTTTAGAAAAAAATGAATTAGCAAATGAACTTTTAAAAAAAGTTGAAAAAAGTAAAATTGATATTTTAATAGGCACACAGTTATTATCAAAAGGTTTTCATTTTCCAAAATTAAATTGTATAGTAGTTGTAGATGGAGATTTTTCATCTCATGGTTATGATTTAAGATCTGCAGAAAAGAATGTTCAACTATACCATCAACTATCTGGAAGAGCTGGTAGAGAAGGAAATTTTTCAACAATTTTTTTTCAAACTTATACTCCTGAAGATGAGATTCTTATCAATATATCAAAAAATAACCCAAATTTATTTTTACAAAAAGAATTATTATTAAGAAAAGAAAAAAAACTTCCTCCATTTTACAGACTAATTTCTTTGATTATTTCGGGAAAAAATGAAGCTTTAATTATGAAATTTGCAATGAGTATTAAATTAAAAATTCCTCAAATAAAAGAAGTAAATGTTTTAGGGCCAGTTCTAGCACCTATTTCAAAACTAAGAAAAAAGTACAGATGTAGAATTTTAATAAGGTATCCAAAAGATTTATTTATACAGAAATATTTATCTCAATTTTTGAATAAGATAAAAATAACATCAGGAATAAAACTAGAGGTTGATGTGGATCCTATTAATTTCAGTTAAATAAGGATTTTTAGTAGTAAAATGACAAAAAGCATCATGGAAAATGTTGAATTTATTGAGATAATCTCATACAAAACAATTCTTTTTAGGAGAAGCGATTGAGTTCAAAATCAACATTTTCAGGTTCTACATCAAAAAGCTACGCACTAGCTCTTTATGAAATATCTAAAGAAAACTCAGAACTGAATAAAGTTGAAGAAGAAATGCAAAATCTCAGCAAGTTGCTAAATGTTAATCAGGATTTTAAAGAAATGATTTTAAATCCAACCGTATCTAAAGAAGATAAGATTAATGTTATGTCAGCAATAGCAGAAAAAAATAATTTTTCTAAAACTATAAGAAAATTTTTAGGTTTTGTAGCTAATAAAAATAGATTATTTTTTCTTGAAAAAATTATTGATAGTTTTTTAAGTTTGGTTTCTAAAAGCAAGGGGGAACTAAAAGCAAAAATAATATCATCAAAAGAATTGAGTCTTGATGAGCAGAAAAAAATTCAGAGCGATTTATCTAAGGATTTTAAATCTTCTTTAAATCTGGATTACAAATATGATCCTAATTTAATTGCTGGATTAATAATTCAAATTGGAAGCGTTATGATAGATACTTCAATAAAAACAAAATTAAAAAAATTAGAAAAAAATATGTTAGAGGCATAATATGCAAATTAATCCTTCTGAAGTTACAAAAATTTTAAAAGAGCAGATTAAAAAATTTGGCCAAAAAGCAGAAGTCTCCGAAGTAGGACAGGTTTTATCTGTCGGAGACGGCATTGCCCGTGTTTATGGTTTAGATAATGTGCAAGCTGGAGAAATGGTGGAGTTTTCTGGCGGAATAAAAGGCATGGCCTTAAATTTAGAAAATGACAATGTAGGAGTAGTTATATTTGGAGATGATAGATCAATAAAAGAAGGTGATATAGTTAAAAGAACAGAAGCAATTGTAGATACACCTGTTGGAAAAAATTTATTAGGTAGAGTTGTTGATGCATTAGGAAACCCTATAGATGGAAAAGGTGATTTAGATAAAAAATTAAAAAGAAAAAGAGTTGATGTAAAAGCTCCAGGTATCATTCCCAGGAAATCTGTAAATCAACCTATGCAGACTGGATTAAAAGCAATAGATAGTTTGATACCAATTGGAAGAGGTCAACGAGAATTGATTATTGGTGATAGACAAACAGGAAAAACCGCAGTTGCCATAGATACAATTATTAATCAAAAAGAAATCAATAAATCTGGTGCAGAAAAAGATAAACTTTATTGTATATATGTAGCTATAGGTCAAAAAAGATCAACAGTTGCTCAGATTGTTAAATCATTAGAAGACGCGGGAGCTATGGAATATACGACTATTGTTTCTGCAACCGCTTCTGATCCAGCGCCGCTTCAATTTTTAGCACCATATACCGGTTGTACAATGGGCGAATATTTCAGAGATAATGGAATGCATGCTTTAATTATTTATGATGATTTGTCTAAGCAAGCAGTTGCTTATAGACAAATGTCGTTACTTTTGAGAAGGCCTCCTGGAAGAGAAGCTTACCCTGGTGATGTATTTTATTTACATAGTAGATTGCTTGAAAGAGCAGCGAAACTTAATGATGATAATGGAGGAGGATCTCTCACGGCTTTGCCAATAATAGAAACTCAAGCAGGAGACGTCTCTGCTTATATACCAACGAACGTAATTTCAATAACGGATGGCCAAATTTTTTTAGAAACAGAATTATTTAATCAAGGGATAAGGCCTGCTGTTAATGTCGGGCTTTCAGTTTCAAGAGTAGGTTCAGCAGCACAAACAAAAGCAATGAAAAAAGTTGCAGGTTCAATAAAATTAGAGTTAGCGCAATATAGAGAAATGGCGGCATTTGCTCAATTTGGCTCCGATTTAGATGCTTCTACTCAAAAACTATTAAACAGGGGATCCAAGTTAACTGAACTTTTAAAACAAGATCAGTATTCTCCTATGCCAGTAGCGCAACAAGTAATTGCTGTTTTTTCAGGGGTTAAAGGTTTTTTAGATGATGTAGAAATTTCAAAAATTAAAATTACTGAAAAACAAATTTATGAAGAAGTAAAAACAAAAAATCCCGAAATTATTGATAGTATAAATAATACTGGAAAACTTGAGGAAGAAATAGAAAAAAAATTAACTTCAATAATTCAAAACTTTAAAAAAAATAAATAAAATTATGCCAAGTTTAGATGATTTAAAAAAAAGAATTTCAAGTGTTAAATCTACTCAAAAGATAACAAAGGCAATGAAAATGGTTGCCGCAGCAAAATTAAGAAAAGCTCAGGAAAATGCTGAGAAAGGGAGGCCTTTTTCTGAAAAAATGAACAACATAATACTCAATCTAAGCAAATCAATAGTTGATAAAGACAATGCATCAAAATTTTTAGTTGGAACTGGAAAAAATAATATTCATCTATGTGTGGTTATTACTGCCGATAGAGGGCTTTGTGGTGGATTTAACACAAATATCTGTAGAAAAGCAAAAAACTATTTTGATCAAATTATAAAAGATGGAAAAACGCTTAAAATATTTACGGTTGGTTCTAAAGGACATGATCAATTAAAAAGAGCATACGGTAGTTACATAATAGAAAAAGTAAACTTCAAAGGATTTAGAAAAATTACATATAATGAAGCAGAAGAAATAGGTAATAAAATTATAAAGTTATTCCAAGAAGAACAGTTTGATGTGTGTAAAATATTTTATAATAAATTCAAAAACGTAATTACACAAATACCACAATCACAACAAATTATACCAATTGAAAGTATAAAAAAAGAGCAAGAGGAAAAAAAATCTGAAAATTTTTATGAATTTGAGCCAGAAGAAAACGAAATATTAGACAACTTGCTTCCACGAAATATTTCAACACAAATTTTTAAAGCTTTTCTTGAAAATGCTGCCAGTGAACAAGGTTCTAGAATGACTGCTATGGATAATGCTACTAGAAACGCTGGCGATTTAGTTGACAAATTAACTATAACTTATAACAGAAGTAGACAAGCGGCCATAACTAAAGAACTTATTGAAATTATATCTGGAGCTGAAAGTTTATAAAATGTCAGACAAGTTTGGAAAAATTACACAAGTTATAGGAGCTGTTGTTGATGTCCAATTTGAAGGACAGTTACCTGAAATATTAACAGCGTTAGAATGTGATAATTCTGGAAATAGATTAGTACTAGAGGTTGCACAACATCTAGGAGAAACTGCAGTAAGAACTATTGCGATGGATAGTACCGAAGGTTTAAAAAGAGGGGATAAAGTAAAAGATACAGGATCCCCAATTCAAGTACCTGTTGGTCCCGAAACTTTAGGAAGAATAATAAATGTAATAGGTGAACCAATAGATCAGAAAGGTAAAGTTTCTACAAAAGAAAGTTGGCCTATACATAGATCTGCTCCAAAATTTACCGATCAATCTACAGAAACAGAAATATTAGCTACTGGAATAAAAGTTGTGGATTTACTTGCACCATATTCTAAAGGAGGAAAGATAGGTTTATTCGGAGGAGCTGGTGTAGGAAAAACTGTAATTATAATGGAACTAATTAACAATATAGCGAAGGCACACGGAGGATTTTCCGTTTTTGCTGGTGTTGGAGAAAGAACTAGAGAAGGAAATGATTTATATCATGAAATGATAGAATCTGGAGTAATTAAACCAGAAGGGAAAGGTTCTAAGGCTGCCCTAGTTTACGGACAAATGAATGAACCACCAGGAGCACGAGCAAGAGTAGGTTTGACAGGCTTAACTGTTGCTGAATATTTTAGAGACAAGGAAGGACAAGACGTTTTATTTTTTGTTGATAATATTTTTAGATTTACCCAAGCAGGATCAGAAGTATCAGCCCTTCTTGGAAGAATTCCTTCCGCTGTTGGTTATCAACCCACTTTAGCTACTGATATGGGAAATTTACAAGAAAGAATTACTACTACTAACAAAGGTTCAATTACATCAGTCCAGGCCATTTATGTTCCGGCAGATGATTTAACAGATCCTGCTCCCGCTACTTCATTTGCTCATTTAGATGCAACTACGGTTCTATCAAGACAAATTGCGGAGTTAGGCATATATCCAGCTGTTGATCCTTTAGATTCTACATCAAGAATTTTAGATCCAAGAATAGTAGGTGAAGAACATTATAGAGTAGCTCGAGAAGTCCAAAGAATATTACAGGCTTACAAGTCTTTGCAGGACATAATTGCAATTTTAGGCATGGATGAATTATCTGAAGAAGATAAACTAACAGTAGCAAGAGCAAGAAAGATCCAAAGATTTTTATCACAACCATTTTTTGTTGCAGAAGTTTTTACCGGAACACCTGGAAAACTAGTAGATTTGGAAGCTACCATCAAAGGTTTTGATGCAATATGTAAAGGTGAATATGATCATTTACCCGAAGGCGCTTTTTATATGGTTGGAACTATTGACGAGGCGATTCAAAAGGCAGAAAAAATGGCAAAGGACGCAGCCTCATAATGGAGAATAACTTTAAGGTCGAAATTATTAGTCCAGAGAAAATTATTTTTTCTGATAATTCAACTCAAGTTACAATTCCTTCGTATGAAGGAGAAATGAGTATACTAAAAAATCATATTTCAATAATAACATTCTTAAGGCCAGGAATAATAATCACAAATAAAGATGATGGAAAAATTGAGAAATTTTTTGTAGAAGATGGTATTGCTGAATTTAATACAAATACTTTAATAATACTCTCTTCTTCTATATTAAATATTAAAGAGTTATCAAAAGATTTTATAGATAATTTGAGCAAAATTACACAAGATAAACTTTCTCAGAAAGATTTATTGGATCACGATCGTTATGTTCTTAACTGCAAACTTGATGTGCTAAAAGAAATTAGAATTTAATTTAGTTTTAAATTAATTAATTCTTCTTTTATTTTTTTATATACATGCATTTTAAAGCTTACAACTACTTCGGTAAGTTTTGAAATTTCAATCCATTTCCAGTCTAAAAATTCAGGATTTTTCGTTTTAATATTTATTTCGCTATTGTTTCCCAAAAACTTAAAAATAAACCATTTTTGTTTTTGTCCTCTATATTTACCATTCCAAATCTTTCCTAGCAGATCTTTTGGCAAGTCGTATTCTAGCCATCCATTTAACTCTTTTATTAATTTGATAGATTTTATTCCAGTTTCTTCTTCAAGTTCCCTTTTTGCTGCTTCGTAAAAATTTTCATCTTTATCAATTCCGCCCTGAGGCATCTGCCAATATTTTTCTGGATTATCTATGCTAGGAGATAAATTCATACTTTGGTCAATTCTTTTTCCGACAAAAACTTTGTTTTCATTATTTAATAAAGCTATTCCCGTACATAATCTTAATGGTAGTTCATTTTTACTACTCATAAATTATTTAGCCGCTAAAAAGTTTGATAGCGTAATTAAGTTGATTATCTGTTTTGGTATTAATTAAAAATTCTTCACCTTTCTCTTCAATTTTTATATCTGGTAATACTCCAACCTCGGATATTGATTTACCTGAAGGAAGATAATACTTTGATATTGTCAATCTAATTGCTCCTCTGTTTTTTAAAGGAATAATTGATTGTACTGATCCTTTTCCATACGAATTTTCACCAAGCAGTATTGCTCTTTTTTGATCTTGTAAAGCTCCAGCCACGATTTCAGAAGCTGATGCAGACCCATTATTAATCAAAACGATTAAAGGCTTTCCTTTAATTTTATCACCTTTTTTTGCGAAAAATTTTCTATTTTCAGCAGCCTTTCTGCCTCTGGTAGAAACTATTTCACCATCATCTAGGAAAAAATCTGTGATCTTAACTGCTTGGGAAAGGAGACCTCCCGGGTTATTTCTTAAATCAAAAATATAGCCAATTAGTTTTCTATTCTTTTTTTCTAAATTTAAAATTTCTTTTTTTAATTGATCACTACTATTTTCATTAAAAGCTCTTAGCCTTATATAGCCAACTTTATTATCTTTTAATTCAGAAACTACAGATTTTATTTCAATTATTTCTCTTACAATTTTAAAAATTTTAGCTTTTTTTAAGCCTTTTCTTCTAACAGTAATTTCAATTTCGGTTCCAACTGGTCCTCTCATTAAATTTACAGCTTCCATTAATGTTTTGCCCTGAACCTGCTCTCCATTTATCCTAACAATATAATCGCCAGCTTTAATTCCAGCTCTTGATGCAGGAGTGTCATCTATAGGAGAAATAATTTTAACAACACCAGCTTCCATACTAATTTCAATTCCAAGGCCCCCAAATTTACCATCAGTTTCTGTTTGCATTTCTTTATACAGCTTTGGATTCATATAAGCAGAATATGGATCCAAAGATTGTAGAACCCCGTTTATTGCCGAATCCATAACGTTTGATGGGTCTACATCGTCTACGTACTCATCTTTTATTGTTTCCAAAACTTCACTAAAAAGATCAATTTTTTCATAAAATTTGTCAGTGTTTTGAGCAAAAGATGATTTAAATAAATTGAGAAATATTATTAAAAATAAAATAAAAATATATTTATCAAGTTTCATTTTTTTCATATAATTAATCTTTCTTGGGGAATTAATTCTGACCACATTCTTTCTAGATTATAAAACTTTCTTTTTTCTGGGTGAAAAATATGAACTATAATATCTTTTGCATCTATAAGTTTCCAATCAAAACTATCACGACCTTCTATACGACAATCATTTAAGCCTTTTTTTCTAAGTTTTTCTAATAAAATTTCAGATAAAGCTTGTATATGTCTTGACGAATTACCACTTGCGATTATCATAAAATCTGCAACGGAAGTTTTTCCTTTTAGATTTATTGACTTTACTTCCACTGCCTTATTATCATTTAAAATATTTTCTATTTCTATTTTTAATTGATTAATCTCGTCAAATTTCATGCAAGTTTACTTTATCAAAATTTCCTTATTAATGAAGATGAAATATTGATTTTTTTAGAATTGATATATATCCAATCATTTTTACCAAGTTTTTTTGCCGCAATAGAATTAAAGGCCTTTTTGCCATAGCCAGGTCTAGCAAATACTACAAGTTTTGAGATATTTGAGATTTTCTTCCAATTTTTCCATTTATGAAATTTTATTAAATTATCAGAACCAATTATAAAAAAAAGTTCTTTTTTTTTATTTTTTTTTTTGAAGTAATTTAATAAATTATAAGTACTCTTATTCTTTATTTTATTATCAAAACATTTTACAGAAATTTTTTTTTGCCCAAATATAATTTTTTTTGACAAATATAATCTTGTTTTAATACTTAAATATGGTTTTTGTTTTAGCGGATTTTGTTTAGTTACAATCCATATTAAATTATCTAATTTTAATTTTTGTAAAGATATTTTAGAAATATTTAAATGACCAATATGAGGTGGATCAAAAGTTCCACCAAGAATTCCAATTTTTTTATATTTTTTTGTTCTTATTTGCAAAATTATTTCCTTATATGTCCTTTTCCTTCTAAAATGTACTTATAAGTAGTGAGTTGGTCTAACCCGATAGGTCCTCGAGGATGAAGTTTATTTGTTGATATACCAACCTCAGCACCAAATCCAAATTCCCCACCATCAGCAAATTGAGTTGAGGCGTTGTGAACAGCTATAGAGCTTTTGATACCTGATAGAAATTTTTTAGCAGTTTTTTTATTTTTGGTTACTATAGAGTCTGTATGTGAAGATCCATATTTATTTATATGATCTACGGCTTCTTCAACTCCATTTACACTTTTTACTGAAATTGTAGGTGCAAGATATTCTGTTTTCCAATCCTTTTCAGTTGCTATTTTAATTTTTTCAGGAATAAATTGCTTTATTTTTTTATCTCCTATAATTTTACATCCCAAATTACTAAGTTGGTCTAATATAGGTCTGCAATGGGTTTTTAAACATTTTTTATCTATTAATAATGTTTCTGCAGCACCACAAATACTAACGTTTCTCATTTTTGAATTTTTTACAATTTTAATTGCTGTTTTCAAATCTGCATCTTTATCTACAAAAACATGACACAAACCCTCATAGTGACCAATAATTGAAACTGCAGATTTTTCTAAAACTTTTTTAACTAGATTTTTACCACCTCTTGGAATTATTAAATCGACGTAATCTTTCATAGCAGACAGAAGATAGTCAACATGACGTCTATTTTTACTTTGCACAAATTGAACGCAATTTTCATTGCATTTTTTCTTTTTAAGAGCCTTTCTAAAAAGGCTCGATAAAATTTTATTGGAATAGAATGCCTCTGAACCTCCACGTAATATTACAACATTTCCACTTTTAAAGCATAGAGCAGAAACATCCGAAGTAACATTTGGTCTACTTTCATAAATAACGCCAATTACACCAATTGGTATGGAAACTTTTTTTATAATTAAACCGTTTGGTCTTTTCCAAGAAGAAAAAATGTTACCTGTTGGGTCTTTAAATTTTACTATTTCATTTATTGAGCTTCTAATTTGTGCAATTTTTTTTTTACTCAATCTTAGTCTATCAATCATACTATCTTCTATTTTTTTAGATATTGCACTAGATACATCTTTTTTATTTGCATTTAAAATTGATCTTTCGTTAGATTTCAAATATTGACTAAATTGTTTTAAAACAGAATTTTTTTTCTTGATATCTATTTTGGATAAATCGCTTGATGCAGATTTTGCCTTTTCTCCAATTTTTTTCATAAATGAATTTTTTGTCATTTTATAATTTTACCAAGTCATCTTTATGAATAATTTCATCTCTGCTAGAATATCCTAATATATTTTTTATTTTACTACTATGTGAACCTTTTATTTTATTAATTTCAATTGATGAAAAAGACGTTAATCCTCTCGCGCATTCATTATCATTTTGATCTTTAACTAAAATATGATCTCCTTTTTCAAAGGACCCATTTATTTTTTTTACACCAGCTGGTAATAAACTTTTTCCATTATTTATTGCTTTTATTGCACCTTCATCAATAATAATTTCACCTTTAGGAGCCACTGATCCAATTATCCACTGCTTTCTAGCATCAAGTTTAGAAATTCTTGGTAGAAACCATGTGCATTTTTTATTTTCAATTATTTTTCTTATCGGATTATTATAATTACCATTTGCTATCACCATGTAACATCCTGACAATTGACAGATTTTTGCAGCATCAATTTTTGTTTTCATACCTCCCGAGCCATATAAATTTTCTGCTTTTGTGGCATATTTTTTTATTTTCTCATCTATGGCTTCAACTGTTTTAATTAACTTTGTTTCTTTATTTTTTTTTGGGTTATCAGTATAAAGACCATCAACATCAGATAGTAATATTAAACAATCGGCACCAATTATTTGTGATACTCTTGCTGCAAGTCTATCATTATCACCATATTTTATTTCAGTGGTAGCTGTAGTATCATTTTCATTTACAATAGGTACGATTCCCATTGCTAATAGATTATCAATAGTTCTTCTTGCATTTAATGATCTTCTTCTTTGTTCTGTGTCATCTAGAGTAAGCAATATTTGAGAAATTTTTATTTTATTTTTATCAAAAATTTTTTTATAAAAATTCATTAATTCTATTTGTCCTATGGATGCTACAGCTTGACTTTTATCAACTTTTAAACCATTTTTTTTAATCTTAAGATATTCACATCCCATAGCAATAGCTCCAGACGAAACTATTACTATTTGTTTTTTTTTATTGATTAAATTTTTTATATCCTTGCCAAATTCTTGTAACCATTTTTTTTTAGGTTTTCCATCATAATCTACTAGAATTGAAGATCCTATCTTAATTACAATTTTTTTAAATTTATCAATATACATATTTAATTAATGCTTTTTTTATATCAATTATACCTTTATGGTTTAACACAGAAATTTTGTAGATTTTTTTTTTTATTTTTTTACTAAAAATATTTAACTTTTTTTTAATTTCATCGTTACTAACCATATCTATTTTGTTAAAAACAATTATTTCTTTTTTTTTTATTAGTTTATTGCTATATTTAAAAAGTTCTTTTCTAACTTTAGAATAATTTTCTATCAAATTGTCATTACTAATATCAATCAAATGTAAAATGTTTTTACACCTTTCTATATGTCGTAAAAATTTATCTCCAAGGCCAATTCCTTCATGTGCTCCTTCAATAAGACCTGGTATATCTGCTAAAGTAATCTCTTTATTATCATAAAGAGCAACCCCAAGATTAGGATTAATTGTTGTAAAAGGATAGTTGGCAATTTTTGGTTTTGCACTTGTAAGAACGGATAATAAGCTTGATTTTCCTGAGTTGGGCATTCCAATTATACCGATATCTGCAATAACTTTTAGTTGCAACCAAATCCAAAAATTTTCTCCCTTATGTCCTTCAGTTTTTTTTCTTGGAGCACGATTTGTAGAACTTTTAAATCTTACATTTCCTAACCCTCCCTTTCCGCCATTTGCAATTATTATTTTTTGATCAGTTTTTGCAAGATCTTCGATTAGAGTGTTATTGTCTTCTTCAAAAATTTGAGTACCTACAGGAACTTTTAAAATTAAATCTTTTCCACTTCTGCCAGTCTTTTTTTTCCCTTGCCCGTCTTGGCCTCTTTCGGCTTTAAAATGTTGTTGATATCTAAAATCAATAAGAGTATTTAAATTTTTATCAGCAGTAAAGATTATTGAACCTCCACTACCTCCATCGCCTCCGTCAGGACCTCCAAATTCCACAAATTTTTCGCGACGAAAACTTGCAGATCCCGATCCGCCATCGCCACCTTTTACAAATATTTTTGCTTGATCTAAAAATTTCATAACTCAACTACAATAAAATTAATTTGAAGTTGCTAAGAATTAGCTGGGGATAACAGACACAAATGTTCTGTTTAGTTTTGATGTTTTAAATTTTACTTTTCCTTTTATCAGGGAAAATATAGTGTGATCTCTCCCCATACTTACTTGGTCTCCCGGGTGTATTCTCGTTCCTCTTTGCCTTACTATAATATTTCCAGGCATCACAAGTTGACCTCCATATCTTTTTACACCTAGACGTCGCCCCGCACTATCTCGTCCGTTTTTCGATGATCCGCCTGCTTTTTTTGTTGCCATTTTTTATAATCCTTAATTTATATTATCACTTTTTTTCTGATGTTAAAGGTTTCTTTTTTGCTTCTTTTTTTTCGGAACTAGTATCAATTTTTTTTGATTTTGTTTCGATTTTTTTTAATGATTTTTTAATTTTTTTACTATCTTCTTCTTTTGCTTTTTTAGCTTCCAATATTTGTTTTTTTCGGGCTTGATTAGCTTTTACAGTTTCCTTAGTTAATTTTTCTTGAGGATGTGCTTCTGCTATAACTTTTCCATCTTTTGAGAATATTTTTGTTATTCTAATCAAAGAAACTGGTTGTCTGTGGCCATACTTTTTTCGTGAATTTTTTCTTCTTCTTTTTTTAAAGACCAATATAGTCTTATTTTTTGTATTTTTTAAAATGGTACCTTCAACCTTAGCCCCTTTAATATTTGGATTTCCTATTTCTGTAGATTTGTCATCATTCAAAAACAGTACATTTTTGAATTCTATGGTTTTTCCTTCAGGATTTTCTAGTCTTTCAATTTTAAGAATTTCACTTGCTGAAACCTTATATTGCTTGCCACCTGTTTGTATAACTGCGAAAGACATTGTTTTAATTTCATATATGGAAACAGGGGCAATATAGCTTTCTGGCCTCTTATGTCAAGTTATAACAGTTATTAAAAACTGTCTTTTAGATCTCTAACTTTCTTAAAAACTTCTAAATCTTCTTGATTTTTCATATTTAGTTTAGCTTTTAACTCTCTTTTATCGCATCTTAAAAAAATATTTGAATTTAATTCTTCTTCCAAACTCGAAGGTATTGTCGATAAATTTTGCACTCTTAATTTTTTAATTTTTTCAAATTTTTTTTTTAGTTGAATATTATTATCATCATATTTCATACAAAATTCAGCATTTTTGTAAGTGTATTCATGGCCACAATAAATTTTAGTATTTTTTGGAAGCTTTTTAATTTTGTTTAAAGAATCAAACATTTGTTTATGATCTCCTTCAAAAATTCTGCCACAACCTAAAGAAAATAAGGTATCTCCAGTAAATACAATTTTTTCTTTTTCAAAAAAAAAACATATGTGACCCAGAGTATGTCCGGGAATGTGAAATATTTTTACGGTTGAGTTTCCAAAATTCCAAGATTCATTATCTTTAACGATTATATCAATACCTGGTATTCTATGTTTGTCACCTTTAAAACCCACTACTTTTGCATTGTATATTTTTTTTAATTCAATATTACCTCCTATGTGATCAAAATGATGATGTGTATTTAATATATAATTTAATTTCAGTTTTTCTCTTTTTAGAAAAGAAATTATTGGCTTAGCTTCTGACGGATCAACTACTCCAGTAATTTTAGAGCTGCTATCATATATAATGTATGCGTAGTTATCTGTTAAGCATGGTATTGGAGTTATTAACATAATTTTTTATTCTATAAGAAATATACCAAGCTGTGAAAAAATATTTTTATAACCTATATTTTTATTAGTTATTTCTGAAATTTTTTCTTCAGTCACACACATAGACTTGTCAATCTTTATATTTTTTTTGGTACAAAAATTAACAAAATCTTTAATTGTACACATATGCAAGTTTGGAGTGTTGTACCATTCGTTTGGTAAATTTTTTGTTACAGGCATTGTTCCTTTAAATAATAAATGAAGACGAACTTTCCAGTAGCCAAAATTTGGAATTGTAACAATTGTTTGTTTTCCAATTCTAAGCAATTGTTCAAGAACTTCTTCAGGATTTAAAAAAGCTTGCAATGTTTGACTTAAAACAACATAATCGAATGATTTTTTTGGAAACTGAGCTAGCTCTTCTTCTGCATCACCCTCAATAACAGGAAGGCCTTTTGCAATACACTTTTGTACAAGATTTTTCTGTGGCTCCAAACCTCTAACGTCATTTTTTTGTTTTTCTTTTAGATACTCCATCAGAGTGCCATCTCCACAGCCAACATCTAGCACACGTTTATTATTTTCGATTATTTTGGATATTACTTCAAATTCTTTTTTCATTTTTTTATTTCATTATAAGTTGAGTTTATAAATTCGCTTATCGTTTTTAAAAAATCTGGCACATCTAATAAAAAAGAGTCATGACCTTTGTCAGAATTGATTTCTACAAAACGGACATTTGCTCCACAGGCATTTAAAGCTATAACTATTTCTTTGTTTTCAATTGTAGGATAAAGCCAATCAGAGGAAAATGATATTATACAAAACTTTGATTTATTATCTTTAAAAGCAAGAGATAAATTACCTTTAAATTGTTTTTCTAGATCAAAGTAATCCATAGCTCTAGTGATGTATAAATAACTATTTGCATCAAACCTATCAACAAAAGTTGCACCTTGATAACGCAAGTAGCTTTCTATTTGAAAATCTGCTTCAAAGCTAAATTTTAAACTTCCTTTATCTTGGAGTTTTCTCCCAAATTTTTCCTGCAATCCTTTTTTAGATAGATAAGTAATATGTGCCGCCATTCTTGCTACAGCTAACCCTTTGTCTGGAGAAGAATTTTCTTTTTTCCAATTAGGATCGGCCATAATAGCTTGCCGACCTAATTCATTCAAAGCAATGTTTTGAGCTGAATGGCTAGCACTACATGCTATTGGGATAGTAGAGTGTGATAAATCTGGATATAAAGCAGCAAACTGCAAAACTTGCATTCCGCCCATTGATCCACCAGCTAAAGAAAGTAATTTTTTAATACCTAAATAATCTAATAAATATTTTTGAGCTCGAACCATATCTCTTATTGTTATTACTGGAAACGTGGTTCCAAAAAATTTATTAGTTTCTGGATTTATTTCCTTAGGTCCATAAGAACCCATACACCCTCCCAAAACATTGGCACAAATTACAAAATATTTATTAGTATCAATTGCTTTTCCTGGCCCTACTGCAAATGTCCACCAACCTTCCCTTTTAGTTATAGGATTAATGTTTGTGCAAAATTGATCTCCTGTTAAAGCATGAAACGCGAGTATGGCATTATCTTTATTCTTATTTAAAGTTCCGTAGGTTTCGTAAGCTAGAGGAAAATCCTTAATAATTTTTCCACAGTCAAGTTCAAGAGATTGATTGACAATTAATTTTTTTATATTTTTTAGTTCACTATTCATAATCAAACAAAAAAAAAGCCCAGCTAAACTGGGCAAAAACCTATTTTAGCTGTTTTTTTAATGCGCTCGCAATTTAAGTTAAATCAGCGCACTTTTCTTGTACTAAAAACCTTATCTTTTGTCAAATTAGGCTGTATTTATTTTGCCACAAAGCTCCATATATAGTATTTACCGATACGATTTATATATAAAATAATTATGAGTTTACCAAAGCCAATAAAATTTCAGGTTGAAAGATATGTTGGAGGACTATCTCAATTTAAAAAAATTGATAATCCAATAAAATTATCTGCAAATGAATCTGCTCTTGGAGCAAGTCCAAAAGCTATTGAAGCATTTGAAAAGGAAAAAAATAAACTTTTTAAATATCCAGAAGATGATTCAAATTATTTGAGGGAAGTTTTGTCTAATAAATTTAAAATAGATTCAAAAAAAATTATTTGCGGTTCAGGCTCAGATCAAATATTTGATTTAACTTGCCGTTTATTTCTTAATCCTGATGATGAAGTAATTGTTACGGAGTTTGGTTTTATTATGTACAAAATATATGCTTCTCTTAGTAGGGCAAAAGTCGTATTAGCCAAAGAAAAAAATTTTAAAGCGTCGGTAGAAGAAATAATAAAAAAAGTTTCTGATAAAACAAAAATTGTATTTATTGCAAATCCTAACAATCCTACAGGAACGTATTTATCTAAAAAAGAAATGCTTGATTTAAGAAAAAAACTTAGAAGCGATATTCTTTTAGTTGTTGATGATGCTTATTTTGAATTTATTAATTCTGATAATTTTTCTTCAGGACTGGATCTATTTAAAGATTCTGCTAATGTCCTAGTTACCAGAACTTTTTCAAAAATTTATGGTTTGGCTGGTTTGCGACTAGGTTGGGGTTATTCTACTAAGGAAATAATTGATAGCATGTATCAGATAAAACCCCCCTTCAATGTTAATAGAGCAGTTCTTGCTGCAGGTGTGGCAGCTACTAAAGATGACAATTGGACAAAAAAAGCAATTGATCACAATACATTGTGGGCAAAAAAAATATTCTCAATTTTAAAAGAATATAATATTAAAACAAATGAACCCTCAGTAAATTTCTTTTTGATGAATTTTGATGAAACAAAAATTAATTCAGACGAGGCTTTTGAAAAGTTAGCATCAGATAAACTAATTGTAAGGAAAATGACACAGTATAAAATACCGAATTCTTTAAGATTAACTATTGGTAATAAAGAAGCTAATGAAAATTTTATAAAATCAATGGGGAGTATCTTAAAGTAATGTTTAAAAAGGTATGTATAATAGGATGCGGGCTAATTGGTTCTTCTATAGCAAGAGGTATAAAAAAAAATAAGCTCGCAACTAAAGTAGTTTCTTCCAATAGATCGAATAGTACTAATAAAAAAGTAATTAGATTAAAAATAGTAAATGAAGCTAGTTCTGATACAAAAAAAATAGTTAAAGGGTCAGATCTGATTATAATTGCTAGTCCTTTGAGTAGTTACAAAAATATTATTTTAAAAATAAAAAGTTCTTTAAAAAATGGAGTTATATTAACAGACGTTGGATCAGTGAAAAAAAATGTAATTTCCTTAATTGAACAAAATATTCCCAAAAATGCATCTTGGATTTCGTCGCATCCTATTGCTGGTACAGAAGAGAGTGGACCCGAATCAGGTTTTTCAGAACTTTTTAAAAATAGATGGTGCATTTTAACTCCAAGTAAAAAATCAAAAAGTAAAGATGTTAAATTGTTAGAAAAATTTTGGCAGAAACTAGGAAGTAAAGTTGATATAATGGATGCAAAACAACATGATTACATTTTATCAATAACAAGTCACATGCCACACTTGATTGCGTATAATATTGTAAACACCACTCTTAAAATTAAAAAGAAAAAAGATCGTAATATTGTAAAATATAGCGCAGGAGGACTTAGAGATTTTACAAGAATTGCTGCATCTAATCCTATTATGTGGAGAGATATTTTTATTCAAAATCGAGAAAATACATCAAAAATGATTGATAAATTTATAGAAAATTTAAAAGATTTAAAAAAGGCAATTAAAAGCAAAAATGAAAAAAAATTAGAGAAAATTTTTGAAGAAACTAAAAAAATTAGAAAAGAAATTATAAAAGCCGGTCAAGATATTGGAAAACCTGATTTTGGTAGAAAATAGTACTAAGAGATATTTTTAATTTCATCGTAAATTCTTATTTCTAAATTTTTGATAAATTCTTCCCTATTTAAGCCAGGTTTTATTGGTTCTAAAAAAGATACTGTTATTTTTCCAGGATACTTAATTATTCCATTCTTGGGCCACACTTTTCCTGAATTTAATGCAATAGGTACACAAGAAATATTTAATGCTTCATATATTCTGCCCACACCTTTTTTGAAAGGTACTCTATCTTCAACTTTTACTCTTGTTCCCTGAGGAAAAATTAAAAGAGGTCTGTTTTCGTTTTTAACAATTTTAGCAACTTTTTCAAAAAAATTGAGATTTTCTTTTGTGGTAGTATCTCTTATTATTTCAATTGATTTGATTTTTTTTAAATATTGCCCAAATAAAGGAATTTTTAAAAGTTCTTTTTTTAAAATAAATACGGGATAATTCAGTACACTTTGTAAAGCAAAAGTTTCGAACATTGATTGATGGGCAGAAGCAACAAAATATTTTTCATCTTTTGGTATTCTTTCTATGCCTATAAATTCAACCTTTGTATTTAAAAATATTCTTACTATTAAAACTACATAATGTCCCAAAAATTTTCCAAACAACAATGTAATTTTTGCTGGCATAAATAAAGCAGGTATTGCTATTAAAAAAACCAAAATAATTCCTGTGTAAAGGAAAAGATTAAATAATAATGATCTTAATAAAAGCATTTAAATAAAATTTTGAATTAATTATTGACTAAATTTTTTAAACTTTGCCTTTTTCTAATTACTTTATGTTTTGAACCACTTACCATAATTTCAGCAATGAATGGTCTCGTGTTATAATTAGATGATAAAGACATTCCGTAAGCGCCGACATTCGCTAAGCTTATATAATCACCTTCTTTTATTTTCTGAAATTTTTTTTCTGTTGAGAATCTATCTGAACTTTCACAAATAGGACCAACAAACTCAATATTCCCTTTTAATAATTTGTTAGTTTTTTTTAAAGGGATAATTTGATGATAGGCATCGTATAAAGCAGGTCTCATTAAGTCATTCATACCTGCATCCAAAACAACAAATCTTTTTCCAGCACTTTTTTTAATGTAAATAATTTTTGAAATTAAAATTGCTACATTTCCAATAATAAATCTACCTGGTTCAAAAATAATTTTTGAATCTTTGTTTTTTAAAAATTTATTTATTAATTTAGCATATTGTTTTATGTTCATTGGTTTTTCATTTTTTAAATAAGAAATTCCCATGCCACCACCAAGATCAATAAATTTAAAATTTATTTGAGTTTTTTTAATTATTTTATTTATTACCATTAATACCTTTTTAAATGGCTCAATATTTGTTATTTGACTACCTATATGCACACTAATACCTTCAAGGTTTAAATTTTTCATTTTTTTAATTTTTTTGCAAAGATTTAAGAAATCATTTTGCGTTAAACCAAATTTTTCTTGTTTTCCACCTGTTGAAATTTTTTTATGTGTTTTTCCAGTGATATTAGGATTTAATCTAATTCCAATAGCAATCTTTCTTGAAGCCCTTTTTGCAATTTTATTTATTAGATTTACTTCATTTTCTGATTCAACATTAATTAATAATACCCTTTTTCTTACTGCCATATGAATTTCTTCTTCAGTTTTACCAACGCCTGAAAAAACTATTTTATTACTTTTAATTCCAGCCTTTTTTGCTTTTAAAAGCTCGCCGACTGAAACCACATCGGCTCCTGCACCCATTTTTTTTAACTCATTTAACAACTTAATATTAGAATTTGATTTTATTGAAAAACATATTAATGGGTTAATGCTTTTAAACGAATCTTTAAGAGCTTGATAATTATCTTGAAGCTGTCTAAGAGAATAACAGTAAAAAGGTGTTTTATATATTTTTGCAAGTTTAAGTGCAGCAATATTTTCAACACAAAGGTTATTTTTCCTAAGTCTTATATGTTTCATTTTATTAAATTAAATATATATATTTATTATTATAATTTTTCTGAGATTTGTACTCAGGATCGTCTTTTACTCCACAAGAAGCCAAAACAGAACATGCTATGACGATAAATAAAAATTTTTTCATTATTTTAATTCCTTTTTTAATTTAAATATCATTTTTTTTATATTTTTTGTAGAAGTTCCTCCATAAGAGGTTTTCAAATTTACAGCATTTCTAACATTAAATACCTTCATTACATTTTTATCTAACTTTTTATTCATTTTTCTTACTTCACTGAAATCAAGTTGATCTAATTTTTTTTTATTTTTTTCTGCATAATTTACTAGCTTAGCAGAAGTTTTATAAGCTTCTCTAAAAGATAAATTATTATTTTGCACAAGATAATCTGCAAAATCTGTAGCCGTTGTATATCCTTCGTTTGATAAAAAAAGCATTCTTTCTTTATTCGGTTTTACACTTTTTATAAGTTCATTAGTAATAATTAATGATTCTAAAAGTGTATCAAAACTATTAAATACCAGCGCTTTATCTTCTTGCATATCTTTGTAGTAAGATAAAGGCAGACCTTTCATTGTTGTAAGCAATGCTTGCAATGCACCAAAATTTTTTCCAGCTCTTCCCCTGATTAATTCTGCTGGGTCTGGGTTCTTTTTTTGTGGCATCATTGAGGATCCTGTTAACATTTTGTCATCAATTTTAATTAGTTTAAATATATCTGAATTCCATATTATTATTTCTTCAGCAAATCTTGATATATGCATAGCACAAATCGAAGCGGATGATAAAAAATCAATAGCAAAATCTCTATCTGATACAGTATCAACAGAATTGTTTGTAGGTTTTTTAAAACCTAGTTTCTTAGAAGTAAAATTTCTGTCTATTTTATATGAGGTTCCTGATAAAGCACCTACACCAAGCGGACATTCGTCAATATAATCAATATTGCTAGAAAATCTTTTTTTATCTCTTTTAAACATCTCAACATAAGCAAGCAAATAGTGTGCAAGTGAAAGTGGTTGAGCATTTTTTAAGTGGGTAAATCCAGGCATAATCGTATAGATATTTTTTTCTGCTTTTTTTATAAAGCTTTCAATTAAATTATTTAAATTATTAATAATCTCATTCGATGAATTTTTTATCCATAGTTTAAAATCTGTAATAACTTGGTCATTTCTAGATCTTGCTATATGTAAATAACCAGCATCGTCACCAATTATTTCATAGAGTCTTTTTTCTATATTTAAATGAATATCTTCGTACTTATTTCTAAAAGTAAATTTGTTTTTTTTAATTTCATTTCTAATTTTTTTTAAGCCATTAATTATTTTGATTCCTTTTTTTTTAGCAATTATTCTCTGTTTCATTAACATTTGAGCATGAATAATAGATCCCAAAATATCTTCTTCAAATAATCTTTTATCAATGCTGATTGAAGCTCCAATTCTCTCAAAAATTTTTGATGGAGTATTTTCAAATCTGGCGCTCCAAACAGTTTTATTTTTATTTTTCATGTGTTAAGTTCATATTTTTCAATGTTTATAAATCAAAAAAATATCAAATTTTTTATTTTAGTATTTTGTTTTAGTATTTTTTCATCAATATCACAAACAAATGAAGATGTTCCACTTAATAATATGGCTATAAATGAAACTCCAAGGCCAGTTTCATCCCTTATATTTCAAGATTTTATGGGTAATAAAATTGATTTAAAACAGTATAACGGAAAGCTAGTGGTTCTTAACTTTTGGGCAACATGGTGTGCCCCATGTAAAAAAGAAATGCCTTCTTTAGATAGCCTTTATCAAGATAGTAATTTTAAAAATTTAGAAGTGTTAGCGGTAAATATGGAAAAACGCAATCAATTAAAAACTAAAAAATTTTTTACCGACCTTAAAATAAAAAAATTAAAAATATTTTTTGATAAAGAATTAAATTTTGTAAAAGAATTCAAGCTTAGAGGAATGCCTACAACAATTTTGATTAATAAAAATGGAGAAGAGTTTGCCAGAGTAATTGGCGAAGCCAATTTTAGGGATAAAAAATTTTTAAAATGGTTATTAAAATATGACTGATTATATTTTTGATTTTGTAAAAGTAGATCCTTTATCAAAAGATAAGCCCAAACAGATAGTTATATTATGTCATGGGTACGGTGGCGATGGAAAAGATATAAGCACGCTTGCTATTCATTGGCAAAGATTTTTACCAGATACAATTTTTTTGTGCCCTAATGCACCTGAAGTGTGTTCTATTAACCCACAAGGATACCAATGGTTTGATTTAGAAACAGAAAAAGAAGATGTAATTCTTGAGAAATCTCTTGAGGCAGAAAAAAAATTAATTCTATTTTTAGAACAAGCAC
>CACFOC010000016.1:2500-21017 GCA_902567945.1 uncultured Pelagibacteraceae bacterium
AAGACTTTTCAACGTCAACTGGTTCGGTCCTCCGGTTGGTGTTACCCAACTTTCAACCTGCTCATGGTAAGCTCATTCGTTTTCGGGTCTAATTCATATAACTAAACGCCCTATTAAGACTCGCTTTCGCTGCGCCTCCACCTAATCGGCTTAAGCTTGCTATACAAATTAAGTCACTGACCCATTATACAAAAGGTACGCCGTCACTCTAAAAAGAGCTTCGACTGTTTGTAGGCAATCGGTTTCAGGTTCTATTTCACTCCCCTAATAGGGGTTCTTTTCACCTTTCCCTCACGGTACTTGTTCACTATCGGTCACTGTAGAGTACTTAGGCTTAGAGGGTGGTCCCCCAAAATTCGAGCAGGATTTCACGTGTCCCGCTTTACTCAAGAACTTAGAATCAGCATTACTTTTACGGGACTGTCACCCTCTGTGGTTAGTTTTTCCAAACTATTCAAATTGTCTAAACTAAGTCGCTGGCCTAGTCCGCTTTCGCTCGCCACTACTTACGGAGTCTCAATTGATTTCTTTTCCTCTGGTTACTTAGATGTTTCAGTTCTCCAGGTTCACTCTTTATATCTATGAATTCAATATAAAGTAACACACGAAGTGTTAGGTTTCCCCATTCGGAAATTTTCGGATCAAAGCCCGCATACAGCTCCCCGAAACTTATCGCAGTATACCACGTCCTTCATCGTCTTACAGTGCCAAGGCATCCGCCAATCGCCCTTAAACGCTTGATTTATGCACAGAAAAAATTTTTCTGTTATAAATTAAATTTTTGTTTTGATTGTTCTCATAAATTTTTGAAAACAATCGGATATAGATATTGATATTAATAATATTTACGATTTAAAAAAGCTAAATGTCTAAATTTTGGTGGAGGATAGCGGGATCGAACCGCTGACCTCCTGAATGCAAATCAGGCGCTCTCCCAGCTGAGCTAATCCCCCGTATGTTGGTATGTTGGTGGGCCGAGGAAGACTCGAACTTCCGACCCCACGCTTATCAAGCGTGTGCTCTAACCAACTGAGCTACCGGCCCCTTGATTTACCTTAGAGACATTAAAAGAAGAGAAATGAGGACGGTCACATTAACCGGTTTTTTTAAATCGAAAATAATTGTTTTCATATTTTTCGATTTCCTTAGAAAGGAGGTGATCCAGCCGCAGGTTCCCCTACGGCTACCTTGTTACGACTTCACCCCAGTCGCTGATCGTACCGTAGCCAAAGGTTTTACGCTCTGTCTTAAGGTGTAACCAACTTCCATGGTGTGACGGGCGGTGTGTACAAGACCCGGGAACGTATTCACCGCGGCGCGCTGATCCGCGATTACTAGTAATTCCAGCTTCATGTACTCGAGTTGCAGAGTACAATCCGAACTGAGGTACCTTTTTGGGATTAGCTTGGAGTCGCCTCTTTGCTTCCCGTTGTAAGTACCATTGTAGCACGTGTGTAGCCCAACACGTAAGGGCCATGAGGACTTGACGTCATCCCCACCTTCCTCCAGCTTATCACTGGCAGTTCTTTTAGAGTGCCCAACTAAATGGTAGCAACTAAAAGTGGGGGTTGCGCTCGTTGCGGGACTTAACCCAACATCTCACGACACGAGCTGACGACAGCCATGCAGCACCTGTGTTTCGTCCGGCCGAACCGAAAACTCCAATTTCTTAGAGTCGCGACGAACATGTCAAGTGTTGGTAAGGTTCTGCGCGTATCTTCGAATTAAACCACATGCTCCACTACTTGTGCGGGTCCCCGTCAATTCATTTGAGTTTTAACCTTGCGGTCGTACTCCCCAGGCGGTGTGCTTAACGCTTTTGCTGCGACACTGAAAAATAAATTTCCAACGTCTAGCACACATCGTTTACAGCATGGACTACGAGGGTATCTAATCCTCTTCGCTACCCATGCTTTCGCACCTCAGTGTCAGTAATGATCCAGAAAGCTGCCTTCGCAATTGGTGTTCTTTCTAATATCTACGAATTTCACCTCTACACTAGAAATTCCGCTTACCTCTATCATACTCTAGTTAAAAAGTTTTGATGGCAGTTCCAAGGTTAAGCCTTGGGATTTCACCACCAACTTTTCTAACCACCTACGTGCTCTTTAAGCCCAGTAATTCCGAACTACGCTAGGTCCCTTCGTATTACCGCGGCTGCTGGCACGAAGTTAGCCGGACCTTCTTATTCGGGTACAGTCATTTTCTTCCCCGACGAAAGAGCTTTACAACCCAAAGGCCTTCTTCACTCACGCGGCATCGCTGCATCAGGGTTTCCCCCATTGTGCAAGATTCCCTACTGCTGCCTCCCGTAGGAGTTTGGGCCGTGTCTCAGTCCCAATGTGGCTGATCATCCTCTCAGATCAGCTATTGATCGTAGCCTTGGTAAGCTTTTACCTTACCAACTAGCTAATCAAGTGCGGGCTCATCTTTTGGCGTTAAAACTTTCCCTGTGAAGGCTTATCCGGTATTAGCACAAGTTTCCTCGTGTTATTCCAAACCAAAAGGCAGATACCCACATTATACTCACCCGTTCGCCACTAAGTATTGCTACTTCGTTCGACTTGCATGTATTAGGCGTGCCGCCAGCGTACGTTCTGAGCCATGATCAAACTCTCAAGTTTAATAACGGCGCACACTAGCTTCATATAAATAAAATAAATTATTTATGTTTCGTTGAAGTGTGTACGACAAATTTTGGTAACCTAACCGTCCACACTTCTCTTCTTCTTTTTTTACAATTTAAAACAGCTCAAAACACATAATTCCTATACTATTTTGCATAGATTAAAGGAGTATCAGTATTTTCTTTTTAACAACTCCATAATTAGCATAGAAAATTAAGCTTTTTTGGGGTTGGACCGTTGCTTATAAGCTAATTAGTGCATAAATCAAGACGAATATTAGTCTTAAAATTGAAGGAAAATTGTGCTTTTTTAAAAATATTTTGTAAAATTCATATAAATTATTTAAAAATAAAATTAATACTAGATTATGTATAAATATATAAAAGATAACACTGAAAAAGCTTGGTTTTCCATAATATTCATTATTTTGTTAACTTCTTTTCTTCTAGTAACAGTTGTTTTTAAAAATGATGATAAAGTTGAAATTGCAAGCCAAATTGACCCGCTGATTCAAAATAAGGAATTTATTTCAATTAAGAAATTTTTTCTATCAAAAATCAATTCTCCATTTTTAAATGTAAATTATGAAATTAAAAAAGGAGACAGTATTCAAAAAATTTTACAAAAATTTGAAGTACCCAATAATCAAATTCAAAGAGTTATTTCTCAATATAAAAAATATAGCAATCCTAATACATTATTAACAGGTAATAAAATCGAAATTATTATTGAGAAAAGTTTAAATGATAAACCAAATTCAATAATAAAATTTTCTATTCCAGTCACAAAAGGAACTGTAATAGAAATAAAAAGAGATGAATTGAGTCAAATTACAGCAAGCAAGATTATTACAAAGCTCTATAAGAAAAAAACTTTTGCTGAAAATGTGATTATAAATAATCTTTATTCATCTGCTATAAAATCCAAAATTAATGCAGAGACAATTATTGAATTTGCAAGAATTTTTGGTTTCGAAATAGATTTTCAAAGAGACATAAGAAAAAATGATTATTTTAGAATTGTTTACGACAAATATTTTGATGAAAATAATGCATTTGTAAAAAGTGGACCAATTATTTACGCTCATATGTCTGTTAATAATAGAGATATAACACTTTATAGATTTGGTAATGATAAAAACTATAGTTATTTTGATATGAACGGAAAAAGTGTTGAAAAAGCTTTAATGAAAACTCCAATAAACGGTGCGAGACTTTCATCTCCCTTTGGTATGAGAAAACATCCAATATTAGGTTATAACAAAAAACATTTAGGCACAGATTT
This sequence comes from uncultured Pelagibacteraceae bacterium, assembly GCA_902567945.1. Classification (GTDB taxonomy): domain Bacteria; phylum Pseudomonadota; class Alphaproteobacteria; order Pelagibacterales; family Pelagibacteraceae; genus AG-414-E02. The sequence continues at coordinate 6,412 of CACFOC010000016.1, forward strand.
TGCTGCCCCGATGGGAACTCCAATCATGGCTTCAGGAAGCGGTACCGTTGTACTAGCTAAGTGGTGTGGAGGAGGAGGTAACTGTGTAAAAATAAAACACAATTCTACTTATGAAACTATCTATGCTCATATGAAAAGTTTCGCTAAAGGTATTCGAGCTGGAAAAAAAGTTAAACAAGGTCAAGTCATTGGATATGTTGGTTCCACAGGTATGTCTACTGGTCCTCACTTGCACTATGAAGTAATAGTCAACGGAAAAAAAGTTAACTCGCAAACATTACAACTGCCGTCTGGGAAAGTGTTAAAAAATAATGAGCGTCAATTGTTTGAAATTGAAAGAATTAAAATTGACGTTTTGGTGGCGGAACTAGCAAATAACAAAAGTTAATTTATCTTTTAACTTTATTTTTTTTCTTCTTCTTTTGATTTATTGGTTAAATTTTTTTCGTCTGCTATGACTTTCGATTCATTAATTTGAGAATTATTTTGTTTTTGAGCTAAATTTTTTTCGTAAACAATTCGCATAAAGTGATCAGCATGCTGATAATAATTCTCTGATAAAGTTCTGTCACCTGAAGTAAGCGCTTCCTTTGCAAGTAAATTATATTTCTCTACTAGTTTTTCAGCACCCTGAAGTGATATCATTCCATTTCTAATTCTTCCATTTGAGAACGTCGCTGACCCTAATCTAGCGCCGTCCATTCCGTTATTGTTGTTTCTATGACCTTGATTCCTGTTATTTGAACGATGTCTAAATCTTCTATTGTTGTTTCTTCTATGATGCATTCTATTTTTGAAATATTCTATAAATATAAATTCTAAAGATATATGTATATATGTTATTCATTTATTTTCAAATTTGTCAAAATGTTTATTATAATACTATAAAAATTTATATCTTTGTGCCTATTATGCAACGCACATTCCTTTTATAATCATACTCTTTACCTATTTCTCTGAACATAAATTTTTTAAGTAAAGATAAAACCTTTAAATATTGCCCATTACCAATTTCAATTGCTAATAAACCGTTATTTTTTAAAAGATAAGTTGATTTGTAAATAACTTTTTTTATAAGGTCAAGACCATCAAAACCACCATTAAAAGCAACCAAAGGTTCGTAATTTTTTATATCTTTGCTTAAATTTTTCATATCTTTCATGGGAATATATGGTGGGTTCGAAATAATAAGATCATATTTGTCATTATAAAATTTATCTATATTAAAAATATTAAATTTTGCACGGTGATTTAAATTTAATTTTTCTGAATTCAATTTAGCTATTTGTATTGCTTTCGCAGAAATGTCAATGCCGGTGCCCCTAGCTAGATTTAATTCTTTTAGAATTGAAAGCAAAATACATCCGGACCCCGTACCAATATCTAGAATATTTATACTCTTATTTTTAAAAAAATTTACCAGCTTATAAAGCATAAGTTCAGTTTCTGGCCTCGGAATAAGCGTTGATTGATTAACTACAAAATCTCTGCTCCAAAATTCCTTTCTTCCTATAATATAAGCTATTGGCTCATTTTTACTTCTTCTTTTAATTGCATCACTGTATTTTTTAAAAATTTTTTTTGAAATATCAATTTTGTTCTCTGTAACCAGTGACTCTTTTTTGATTTTCATCAAATTAGAAATAATTATTTCAGCATCTAATTTATGAGAGTGAATATTATTTTTTTTTAATATTCTTGAACCCTCTTTAATTATATTTTCTAAATTCATTTAGTTCCCAAATTGGCTAATTTAATTTCTTGATCTTGTAATCTTAAATTTTGATTTAATTCCTCAAAAGCATCTCCACCCAAAAATTCTTCAAGTTTATGTAACGTAATGTTTATTCTATGATCGGTTACTCTTCCTTGAGGAAAATTATACGTTCTAATTCTTTCCGATCGATCTCCAGTTCCTATTTGATTTTTTCTATCTTTTGACCGTTCTTTATCTTTTTTTTCTCTTTCAGCTTCATAAACTCTTGATCTTAAAATTTTCATACCTTTTGCTCGATTTTTATGTTGTGATTTTTCATCTTGATTGGTAACTACGATTCCAGTTGGAATGTGAGTAATTCTGACAGCTGAATCAGTTGTATTCACCGACTGCCCTCCCGATCCAGTACTTCTGTAAACATCTATTCTTAAATCTTTCTCTTGTATTTTTATGTCAACCTCTTCTGCCTCAGGAAGCACAGCCACAGTGGCTGCTGACGTGTGAACACGACCTTGAGTTTCAGTCTTGGGTACTCTCTGTACACGATGCACTCCACTTTCATATTTTAAAAAAGAATAGATATTATTTCCCTTAATTAACAAAATTACTTCTTTAAATCCACCAGCGGTACTTTTTGATACGCTTATTATTTCAAATGACCATTTGTTATTTAGACAAACCTTTTCGTACATTTTATAAAGATCAGCTACAAAAAGACCCGCCTCGTCTCCGCCTGTGCCTGCTCTAATTTCTAGTATAGCATTTTTTGTATCAGCTTCATCTTTGGGCAAAAGATATATTCTTAAAATTTTTTCATTTTTTTTATTTTTTTCTATTAGTTCATTAAGTTCGTTTTTTGCCAATTGAATCATTTCTTTATCACTTTTTTTATCTTCTATAATTTTTTCAAGCTCTATCTTTTCTTTTTCAAAACTCAAATAGCCTTTAGCCTGGTTAATAATCTCTCCAATACTTGAGTATTCTTTAGATTTCTTAACAAAGTCTTTTTTTGAAGTACTACCTGACGCTAGTTCTTTTTCTAAAGTTTCATATGTGTCAACTATTAATTTAACTTTTTTTACAGGGATCATTTTATTAATTTAATTTTTTTGAAGTTCTCTCGACTTGTTTTCTACTAAACTGACAACTTCTTCTATTATTTTATTACTAGCCACTTTATGATGGGGTAGACCAGAAAGGTGTATCATATGATCATCTTTCCCTCCACCTGTTAATCCTATCTGTGTTAATGCTGCTTCCCCTGGACCATTAACAACACATCCAATTATTGATAAAGTTATAGGTTCTTTTATATGTGAAAGTTTTTCTTCCAAAATTTTAACAGTATCGATAACTGGAAATCCCTGTCTTGCGCAGGATGGGCAAGAAATAATATTTACTCCTCTATGTCTTAAATTCAGTGATTTTAAAATTTCATACCCAATTTTAACCTCTTCTACGGGATTCGCTGATAAAGAAACTCTTATTGTATCACCAATACCTTCCATCAAAAGCATTCCAATTCCGATTGATGATTTTACGCTGCCAGAAGTAATGCTTCCAGCTTCCGTAATGCCTAGGTGTAATGGGTAGTTACAAATATTAGACAAAGATCTATATGCTTTAGTCGTCAAAAAAACATCTGATGATTTAACGCTTATTTTAAAATTAAAAAAATTTTCATCTTCCAATAGTTTTATATTATTCATAGCACACTCGACTAAGGCTTCTGGGCAAGGTTCTTTATATTTTTCTAGCAAATTTTTATTTAACGAACCAGCATTTATACCAACCCTGATAGAACAGTTGTTGTCTTTAGCTGCTTTCAAAATTTCTTTAATTCTTTCTTTAGAACCTATATTTCCAGGATTTATTCTCAAACAATGTGCGCCAGATTTTGCTGCCTCTACCGCTCTTTTATAATGAAAATGAATATCAGCAACTATTGGGACACTAACTTCTTTTATAATTTTTTTTAAAGATAAAGATGAATCTTGGTCTGGGCAGGATACTCTAACAATATCTGCGCCAGCCTCGGTTAACTCTTCAATCTGCTTAATTGTTGCATTAATATCGGTTGTCAAAGTATTGGTCATAGATTGAACTGAAATTGGTGCATCGCCACCTACCTCAACGTTTCCAACTTTAATTTTTTTAGTTTTTTTTCTTTTTATTTCTCTAAAAGGTCTTACGCTCATTTATTTATTAATTAAGATCAAATGTTTTGTGTAAAGTTTTTACTGCTTTTTGGGTCAAATTTTCATTAATTAAAACAGAAATTTTAATTTCTGATGTTGAAATTGCCAAAATATTAATTTTCTCATTTGCTAAAGATCTAAACATTTTATAAGTTACCCCGGGACTAGCTATCATACCTGCACCAATAATTGATACTTTTGCAAGCTTATCATCATGAGTTATTTTATTATAATTTAATTTTTCTTTATTTTTTTCAATAATATTTAAGGTTTTTCTCAAATCTTCTTGTCTAATAGTAAAAGTAATATTAGCAGTCTTTCCATCTAATGAAGTATTTTGAATTACCATATCAACATTAATATTATTTTTTCCTATTGGTTCAAAAACATCTGCTGCAACTCCGGGTTTATCTATAACACCAACAATAGATACTTTAGCATTATTTTTTGAATAAGCTATTCCAGTTACTGATTTTTTATAATCGATTTCACTTTCAGAAGTTATTTTTGTTCCAGTTTTTTCTGTAAAGGTTGATCTTACGTGAATTGGGATGTCATCCATCATAGCGGCTTGAACAGATTGTGGCTGCATAACTTTTGCCCCAAGCGACGACATTTCTAACATTTCTTCGTATGAAATTTTTTCAATTTTTTTCACTTTATTATGTATAGACGGATCTGTAGTAAATACTCCCTCCACATCTGTATAAATTTCACAAGAATCAGTATCAAAAAACTTTGCTAATGCTACTGCTGATAAATCTGATCCACCTCTTCCTAAAGTAGTAATTCTATTTTCATTTGAAATGCCTTGAAAACCAGCAATAACAGCTATGCCTTTACTAGAAATAAAATTCAAAATTTCTTTAGTTTTAATTTTTATTATTTGAGACGATGAATAATTATTATCAGTAACTATTGGAACTTGCCAGCCCATCCAAGATCGTGCTTGAAGACCTAAATCTATAATGCTCGCTGATAAAAGTGAACTTGAAACTTGCTCTCCAGATGCAAGCAAAACATCCAGCTCCTTGCTATCAAAATTTTTACTAATGAGACTAGATTTCTCTGTTAGTGCGTCAGTTTCACCAGACATTGCAGAGACCACAACGATAATTTCATTTCCTTCTTGATGTCTTTTTTTAATAATATTGGCAACTTTCTTAATTTTTTCTATTGTACCAACAGATGTTCCGCCAAATTTCAAAATTAGTCTTTTCATGATAAAATATCTTATTTACTTTTATATATTATTTATTAATAAATACTCTTTATTATAAAAATGCACAAGTATTTCTAGATAGTTAACATATTGAGCACAATAGACAAAAAAGAAATAGAAAAATTTTCAAGATTAGCCAAGGATTGGTGGAATCCAAATGGCAAATTTAAACCTCTACATCTATTTAATCCAACAAGAATTGAATTCATTAAAGAAAAATTAATTTCTCACTTTAATCTAGATCGTAATAAAAAAAAATTACTTAAAGGTTTGGAAATTTTAGATATAGGCTGCGGCGGTGGATTGCTATGTGAACCATTAACAAGACTGGGTGCTAAAATGACAGGTATAGATGTTTCTAAAAATAATATTAATGTTGCAAAATTACATTCAAAAAAAATGGGCTTAAATATCAAGTATATCAATTGTTCACCTGAAAATATTAGAACTAAAAAAAAATTCGATGTAATTTTAAATATGGAAGTTATTGAACATGTTTCAAACGTAAATTTATTTATTAATAACTGTTCTAGGTTAATTAAAAAAAATGGAATCATGTTTGTTGCTACAATTAATAAAAATTTAAAATCTTATCTATTTGCAATTGTTGGTGCTGAATATATTTTGCGTTGGCTGCCTATAGGAACGCATGACTGGAATAAATTTTTGACACCGCAGGAGTTAGAATCTGTAGCAAATAAAAATAAACTAATTCAAAGTGATATGACTGGTGTAAAATTTAATATATTTTTAAATAAGTGGGAAATCTCCAGAGATACTTCTGTTAATTATATTTCAACTTTTTTAAAAAATTAATTTTCAGATTTATCTATCCAAGGTATAGTTGAAACTTCTATACCCTCTTCTAAAAGTTCAGAAGTTTCTTCAGGGGTAGCTTTGCCGTATATACCTTTTGAACTTTTTTTGTCATAATGAATACTTCTTGCCTCTTGTGTAAAATTATTACCTACATCTTTACAATTTTTTTCAACATATCTTCTGAAATCTATAAGTCTTTTTTTTATACTTTTTTCCAAATTTATTCTTTTCGACGATTTATTTGATTTACTCTTAAGATTTGGAGCCATAATTGACTTTTTTATTGTATTTGAATCACAATAAATACATGTAACAAGTTTTTTTTTATTTAGTAAATCAAACTCATTGGAGCTTGAAAACCAACTTTCAAAAATTTTTCCACATTTACATTCCAAATTATATTTTATCATATGCTTTCCTATTATTTAATTTTAATTAAAAAAAACAAGCATTAATTTCTATAATCAGTATTTATATCTATATAGTCATGAGTAAAATCACATGTATAAACTGTAAAATTTGCACTTCCTAAATTCAAATTTACTTCAATATCTATCGAGTCCCATTGCATATATTTTTTCAGGTCTTCTTCACTATAATTTTTTGCTACTTTGCTTTGTTCAGCTACCAAATAATTACCAATTTTTATTTGTATTTTATTTTGCACAATATTTTCTCCTGCTTTCCCTGCTGCCATTGCAATTCGTCCCCAATTAGGGTCTTCCCCAGCTATTGCTGTTTTTACCAAAGGAGAGTTTGCAATTGAAAAACAAATATTTTTAGCCATAGATGCTGATCTTGCTCCTACTACATTTACTGTAATAAACTTTTTTGCACCTTCGCCATCAACTACAATTTGCTTTGCAAGATTTAACGATAAATTATGTAAAGCTTTTTCAAAATCTCTCAATTTAGGATCTAAAACATTATATATTTTTGAATTTTTTGCTTTTCCAGTTGCAAAAATACCAACCATATCATTTGTTGATGTATCACTATCAACTGTAATTGCATTAAACGTAGTTGAGGAAACTTTTCTCAACATACTTTTTAAAAAAACTGAAGGTATATTTGCATCAGTAAATATAAACGCTAACATTGTAGCCATGTTTGGCGCTATCATTCCTGAACCTTTTGCGATTCCAGAAATTTTGACTAATTTATTTCCTATTTTGCATTCTTCATAAGCTACTTTTGGTTTTGTGTCTGTTGTCATTATCGAAGATGCAGCTTTAAACCAAACAAATTTATTTTGTTCAGATCTTAATTTTTTTACTAATTCAGGAATTCTATTTTTTATTTTTAAATAAGGAAAATCTTCACCAATAACTCCCGTTGAAGCAAAAAGTAAATCTGTAATCTTTATAACTTCACTTATGCCTTTTTTGGCTTGAGAAGATCTTAAAGTAAGAGCTTTTGATAAAGTGTGCGCTACTTCTTTTAATCCCTGTGCCCCTTTAATGCCAGTAAAAGTATTTGCATTCTTTGTATTTATCATCAGCGCTTTAACAAAATGCCTTTTAACTTTTAAATTCCAATTGATGCTAGCTGAAGTAACATTGGATGTTGTATATATTGCGGCGAAGTTAGATCCTTCAGGAAAAAAAAATAAAGCTAGATCGTCTCTTCCGTCACCATATAGATCTGCAGAAACTGCTGAAATTTCCAAACCTTCAATTGGTCTTAGCTCTTGAAATTCCCCCATTTTAGACATTTTCACTTTGGGATTTAGTAAATTTTTTAAATTTAAGGTCATTAGTGTTTAAATTTTAATATTATTACTTATATAAGTCTTAGTTGAATTAATATAATTTGTAATACATTGCAAAAAAAAAACAATAATTTATGTTAAATATTAGTAAAATTATCAATAAATTTGTTAAAAATGCAAACCAAAGAGAGCTGGAGGCTCTCAATCTAACTGTCCAAAAAATTAACAATTTTGAGGCAAAAATTAAAAAAAATTTCTGATAAAGAATTTCCACAAAAAACAAAAGAATTTAAATTAAAGATTAAAAATGGAACAAAAATAGAAGACTTAATACCTGAAGCATATGCTTGTGTCAGAGAAGCTTCTAGAAGAGTTTTAGGAGAAAGACACTATGATGTACAATTAATGGGAGGTATTGTTCTTCATCAAGGAAAAATAGCTGAGATGAAAACTGGAGAAGGTAAAACTTTAGTATCAACTCTACCTGTTTATTTGAATTCATTAATTGGAAAGGGTGTGCACGTAGTAACAGTAAATGATTATCTGGCAAAAAGAGATTCTGCATGGATGGGTAAAATATATAATTTTTTAGGATTATCGGTTGGATGTATTTCGCATGAAATGGATGATGCTTCTAGAAAAAAAAGTTATGACTGCGATGTCACTTATGGAACTAACAATGAATTTGGATTTGATTATTTAAGAGATAATATGAAGTATGATATCAAACAAATGGTACAGAGAGACCATTTTTTTTGTATTGTAGATGAAGTAGATAGTATTCTAATAGATGAAGCAAGAACACCTTTAGTAATTTCTGGAGCAACTGAAGATAAATCTGATCAATATTTTGTCAGCAATAAATTTGTCAAACAACTTGAAAAAAGTGACTATGAGTTAGACGAAAAAAATAAGAATGTAATGTTGTCTGAAAAAGGAATTGATAAAATAGAAAAATTATCAAAAAACTACGGAATTCTTAAAAATAATAATTTCTATGACCCAAAAAATATTAATTTTGTACATCATATTAACCAAGCTTTAAAAGCAAACTTATTGTTTTTGAAAGACACTGACTACATTGTAAGAGATAATAAAGTTCAAATAATTGATGAGTTTACAGGACGTGTTCTTGAAGGAAGAAGATTTTCTGATGGCTTACATCAAGCTATAGAAGCAAAAGAAAACGTAGAAATTCAAAGTGAAAATCAAACTCTAGCATCGGTAACGTACCAAAATTATTTTAGACTTTATAAAAAATTATCAGGCATGACAGGAACGGCGGTAACAGAAGCTGAAGAATTTTTTGATATATATAAGCTTAAGACAGTTTCAATACCTACAAACAAGTTAATGGTAAGACATGATTTTAATGATCAAATTTTTAGGACTGAAAAAGAAAAATATAATTCAATAATTGAAAAAATCAAAGAGTGTAATAAAAATGAACAACCTGTTCTAGTAGGTACAACTAGCATAGAAAAATCTGAAAAAATTTCAAAATTATTAAAAGAAAAAAAAATTTCTCATAGTGTCTTAAATGCAAAAAATCACCTTCGTGAAGCGCAAATTATTGCTAGCGCGGGAAAATTAGGATCAGTTACCATAGCTACTAATATGGCTGGAAGAGGTACAGATATTCAATTAGGTGGAAATCAAAGCAATTTAACAGAAGATGATTTAATAAACAAAAAAGATCTAATTTTAAAAGAAAAAAATGAAGTCATAAAAAGAGGTGGGCTATTCGTTGTTGGTACAGAAAGACACGAAAGCAGAAGAATCGACAATCAATTAAGAGGAAGATCTGGAAGACAGGGCGACCCTGGAAATTCTATATTTTTTATAAGCTTAGAAGATGATTTGATGAGAGTGTTTGGTTCAGAATCAATCGATGGAATAATGAGAAAATTCGGGCTAAAAGAAGGAGAATCTATTGATCATCCTTGGATTAACAAAGCCTTAGAAAGAGCACAACAAAGGGTGGAGGCTAGAAACTTTGATATCAGAAAAACTCTATTAAAATTTGATGATGTTATGAATGATCAAAGACAAGTTATTTTTGAACAAAGAAAAGAAATACTTAAATCAAATGATATTAATGAAGTAATAAAATCTTTTTTGGATGATTTAAGCGAAAGTCTTTCAAATGAAAAAACTATCTCTGATAGAGAAAATCAACTAAACACTTTTAAATTAAAAATTAAACCTATTTTGGGACGCTCAATAATTGATGAAAATTTAGACAATATAATTAAATTAAAAAATGAAGATTTTCAAAATTTAATAAAAAAAAAATTTAATAATTTCAGAAACAAAAGAGCTGATTTATTGACTAAAGAAGCTAGCTTAGAACTTGAAAAAAGAGTTTTCCTGCAAACAATTGATTTTTTATGGAGATCTCATCTTCAATATCTTGAGCATTTAAGACAAGTTGTTGGCCTGAGAGGTTACGCTCAAAAAGACCCTTTGGAAGAATTTAAAAGGGAGGCTTTTAATTTATTCGAAGGCTTGCTAAATAAAATCAAGGTAGATTTTATAACCTTTCTTAATAATCTAGAAGTTGTTGCTAATGAAGATGTTAATGATAGAGAAAAAAATTTTAAAGATGAAGTAAAAATCCCTGAAAGAAAAATGGGGAGAAATGAGCCATGTTTTTGTGGATCAGGAAAAAAATATAAGCATTGTTGTGGGGCTTTATAATAAATAAAACACAAAAATCAAAATTACAATTGAAATAAAAAATACTAATAATTTATTTTTATAAGGCATAATTTTATCTTTAAATAAGGAATAAATACTAGTTTTTTCCAATAAATTAATGCCCTCTTTTGAAAATACAGAAAAACTTTTTTGCTTTCCGATATTCAAGAATTTTTCTCTTCTTTGTTGATGTATATCTTCTTTTGAGTAGCTTTTAAATTCATCCAAATATCTTATCAATACATCTCTGGTAGAGCTGATAAGAGATTCTTTATTTCGATGAGCTCCACCAATAGGTTCTTTTATAATTTCGTCTACTATTTTCATTTTTAATAGTTCATGTGCAGTTAATTTCATTGCTTGTGCCGCTTCTAATGATTTGCTTGGATCTCTCCACAATATTGAGGCACAACCTTCTGGAGATATAACTGAAAAAATTGCATTTTCAAACATCAGTACTTTATTAGCTGAAGCTAAAGCGATCGCTCCTCCCGATCCTCCTTCTCCGATAATAACTGAAATTGTAGGAACTTCTAATGACATGCAACATTCTATAGAACTTGCTATTGATTCTGCCTGTCCTCTTTGCTCCGCACCAATCCCGGGATAAGCTCCCGGAGTATCAATAAAGGAAATTATTGGTATATTAAATTTATTTGCTAATTTCATTAATCTTATACATTTTCTATAACCTTCTGGTCTCATCATTCCAAAGTTTCTTTTTAATCTGCTATCAAGATCTTCTCCTTTCTCTTGTCCTAAAACCAAAACTGATCTGTTATCAAACTTTGCAAATCCTGCAATTATAGCTTCATCTTCTGAAAAGTGTCTATCACCAGACAAATTAATAAAATCTGTAAATAAATTATCAATAAAAAATTTTGCTTTGGGTCTTTCTTCGTGTCTTGCAACTTGAGTTTTTTGCCATGCATTTAAATTCGCATATGATTTTTTTAATTTTTCATCTATCTCAGTCTGTATTTGAGATATTTTACCAGTTTCAACTTCGGATAAACCTTCTTTATTAAAGGGATCCTTCAATTTCTCAAGCTCTTCCTCTAAGCCTTTTATATCTCGTTCAAATTCTAAATAACTTTTCATCTTGTTTATATATATATAATATAAGTAATTATGGCAAAAAAATATATTTCTCTTGGACAGCTTTCGATTGACCCTAAATTATTAGACTTTGTTAATAATGAACTTTTGCCAGGTACTGGTATTACTCAAGAAGTTTTTTGGGCTGGCTTAGATAAAAATGTACATAATCTTGCTCCCAAAAATAGAGAGCTTCTTGGATTTAGAGAAAATTTACAGAAAAAGATTGATATTTGGCACAAAGAAAGGAAAGGAAAAAAAATTGATATAAACGACTATCATAACTTCTTAATAGAAATTGGATATTTAAAAAAAGAAGAAAAAAATTTTCAAATTGAGACTAAAAATGTAGACGATGAAATTTCTAAAATTGCAGGTCCACAACTTGTTGTTCCAGTTATGAATGCAAGATATTCTTTAAATGCAGCTAATGCAAGATGGGGAAGTTTGTATAATGCTTTATATGGAACAGATGTAATTTCAGAGTCAGGTGGAGCGGAACGTGGAAAAAAATATAATTATATAAGAGGAGAAAAAGTTATTGCGTATGCTCGTGATTTCTTGGATTCTAATATTCCGCTACAAAATGGTAGCTGGAAAGACATTCAGCAGATTCCAAAAGTTGAAAATAATCAATTAAGCTTAAAACTTAAAAATTCTAATCAATTTGTGGGCTACGCTAAAAAATCAAAAAATCTATCTTCGCTTCTATTTAAAAATAATAATCTTCACATAGACGTTTTGTTTGACCCAAATCAAACTCGTGGTGGTCTTAAAGATAAAGCTGGAATATATGATGTGATTTTGGAGTCAGCTATAACTTCAATTATGGATCATGAAGATTCTGTTGCAGCAGTTGATGCAAAAGACAAAGTGCATGGATATAGAAATTGGCTAGGATTAATGAAAGGTGACTTAAAATATGAGGGGGTAAAAAATACAGGTAATAAACCATTAAATTTCATAAGAAAGTTAAATCCTGACAGAGAGTATATTTCACCCGATGGAAATAAAATTAAATTACATGGAAGAGCTCTAATGCTCAACAGAAATGTGGGGCATTTAATGACCAGTTCCTCTATTTTGCTAAGTGATGGTTCAGAAATCCCTGAAGGAATTATGGATGCTTTTATAACAACAACTGCTGCAATTCATGATTTTAAAAATAAGAAAAATTCAAGGACTCAATCCTTTTATATTGTAAAACCAAAAATGCATGGGCCTGAAGAAGTTGCCTTTACTAATTTGATATTTGAAAAAGTAGAAGAAGTTTTGAATTTAAAAAAATACACAATTAAAATTGGAATAATGGATGAGGAAAGAAGAACGACATTAAATTTAAAAGAATGTATTAGAAATGTTAAAAATAGAGTGGTTTTTATTAACACCGGATTTTTAGATCGTACTGGTGACGAAATACACACCTCAATGGAAGCTGGACCTATGATTAAAAAAGGAGATATGAAATCTTCTAAATGGATCTCTGCTTATGAAAATAATAATGTCGATATTGGATTGGCCTGTGGCTTTTCAGGAATAGCTCAAATTGGAAAAGGGATGTGGGCCGCACCAGATAAAATGGCAGATATGATGTCTCAAAAAATTAATCATCCAAAGTCTGGAGCTAATTGTGCGTGGGTTCCTTCACCAACTGCTGCTACACTTCATGCCTTACATTATCATCAGGTAGATGTTTTTTCTAAACAGAAAGAATTAAAAAATAGAGCTCCTGCAAAAATCTCTGATATTCTCACAATTCCAATTGCAGACAGACCAAATTGGTCCATGGAAGAAATTAATAAAGAATTAGAAAATAATGCTCAAGGTATTTTGGGTTACGTCGTTAGATGGATAGATCAAGGAGTAGGTTGTTCAAAAGTTCCAGATATTAATAACGTTGGTCTAATGGAAGATAGAGCAACTTTGCGAATTTCATCACAACATATTGCTAATTGGCTTCATCATGGAATTTGTAGCGAAAAACAAGTGTTAGAAACTATGAAAAAAATGGCCAATATTGTAGATAAACAAAATATCAAAGATCCAGATTTAAAAGGATACGAATCTTATAAACGTATGTCTGATAATTATGACACATCTGTTGCTTTTAAAGCTGCTTGTGATTTAGTTTTTAAAGGTTTTAAGCAACCATCAGGTTACACTGAGCCTATTTTACATCTTAAAAGAATTGAAAAAAAATCTAGTCACTAACTACAGGGCCTCTATTTTTGAAAGCAGAAAATAAAGTGCCATCATCTAAAAATTCTATTTCTCCTCCTACTGGTAATCCTTGGGCGAGCTTAGAAATTTTCACTTTAGTGTTTTTTAAAGTATCTTGTATATAATGAGCAGTAGTTTGTCCTTCTATTGTTGCGCTTGTTGCCAAGATAACTTCTTTGACAGAATTTTTATTAACTCTGTTAACCAAAGCAGAAATTAGCAATCCATCATCTTTTTTGCTTTGTAAAGAATTAATAGTACCTCCCAAAATATGGTAATGACCTTTGTAAATACCAGTATTTTCTATAACCCACATATCAGCAATATTTTCTACTACGCATATTTGATCATAACTTTTATTTGTGCAGCTACAGTCGGTATTTTTAGATTTTAAATTACCACAAAGTTTACAACGAATAATATTTTTATATATTTGTGCCAAAGTATTTACCAAAGGTTTCGTTATATCTTCCCTGTTGTTTATGAGTTTTAATACTATCCTTTTAGCAGATTTAGGACCTAGTCCAGGTAATTTTGATATTATTTTAATTAGATCATCTATTTCTTTAACATTGTTTGTGTGCATTTTTATTCCTAAAAAGGCATCTTAAACCCAGGTGGCAAACTTATTCCACCTGTTATTTTTGAAATTTCTTCTGATGTTTTTTTTTTCATTTTAGATTTTGCATCGTTATGAGCAGCAACCACCAAATCCTCGATTATTTCTTTTGTTTCTTTTAGTAATTTTTCATCTAATGAAATTTTTTTTAAATCACCTTCACCGTTCATAATAACTTTTACAGCTCCACCGCCAGAAATACCTTCAACTTCAATTTTATTTAATGCCTCTTGAGTTTCTTTCATTTTTTCTTGCATTTTTTTTGCTTGAGATACTAAGTCAGAAAAATCTGGCATATATTA
>CACFOC010000017.1 GCA_902567945.1 uncultured Pelagibacteraceae bacterium
AAAAGGAAGATCAACAATTGAAATTGAAGTTCAAGAAATTATTCAAAGCATTTTAGATGAATACGAATCAGGAATTCAAATTACACAAGTTCAAACACAAAAAGCAGACCCACCTGACCAAGTAATTGATGCATTTAGAGATGTTCAAGCTGCAAGAGCGGATATGGAACGTTCAAAGAATGAAGCGGAAGCATATGCTAATGATGTTATTCCAAGAGCAAGAGGGGATGCTGCAAAAATTTTACAAGAAGCAGAGGCTTATAAAAAACAAGTAGTAGCAGCAGCAGAAGGTGAAGCTAGTAGATTTGTTGCTATATATAATGAATACGCAAAAGCAAAACAGGTAACACAGGAAAGAATGTATCTTGAAACTATGGAAAAGGTTTTGGCTGATATTGATAAAGTTATTATTGATAGAAAAGCAGGTGGAGTGGTTCCTTATTTACCGCTACCTGAATTATCTAAAAAGAAAGGAAGTAACAATTAATGAAACTAGGTAAATTTTTACTTCCCATTTTAGCAGTTGCTGCATTTGCAATTTATTTATCCCTTTTTGTGGTTAAAGAAATTAACCAAGCCATAGTACTTCAATTTGGTGATCCTAAAAAAGTAATAGTCAAACCAGGCTTGCAAGTAAAAATACCTTTTATACAAAATGTTGTATTTTTAGATCGTAGAATTTTAAATTTAGATGCTCCACCAGAAGAAGTTATTGCATCTGATCAAAAACGACTAATTGTCGATGCCTACGCTAGATTTAAAATAGTTGATCCTCTAAAATTTTATATATCTGTTGGCGACGAAAGAGTTGCTAGATCCAGATTGTCTACAATTATAAATTCAAGAATAAGAAGTGTATTAGGTAAACAAAGTCTAGCTACTCTACTATCAGAAGATAGAACAAAACAAATGGCTATTATTCAAGAAGGTGTAAACACTGAAGCCAAGAATTTTGGAATACAAATTATTGACGTAAGGATTAAAAGAGCTGACCTTCCTCAAGCAAACAGCGAAGCCATATATAAAAGAATGCAGACAGAGAGAGAAAGAGAAGCAAAAGAATTTAGAGCAAAAGGTGCTGAAATGGCTGTAACTATAACTTCTACTGCAGATAAAGAAGTTACCGTACTTCTTGCGAATGCAAAAAAACAATCAGAAATTATGAAAGGTGAAGGAGACGGACAAAGAAATAAAATATTTGCTGAAGCTTTCGGAAAAGATCCAGCATTTTTTGCTTTTTATAGAGCAATGCAAGCATATGAGAAAGCATTAATAGGAGGAGATACTTCATTAATTTTATCTCCTGATAGTGATTTCTTTAAGTTTTTCGGAGATACTGGAGTAATTAAAAAACAATAATAGTTAAAGACAATGGATGAGCTCATCATCGCAGTCGGACTTCTCTTGTTTATAGAAGGTGCATTGTATGCCTTATTTCCATCAAAAATGAAAAATATGCTCAAAACCATCGAAAAAATGCAGACTAATCAGCTAAGAATAGGCGGGTTAATATTTGCGACGATTGGTTTTATAATTATTTGGTATTTTAAAGGGTAAATTTAATGAGATTTTTTAAGGGAATATTGAATTTTAGTTTAATTCTTATTTTTTTAATTTTTCCATCTACATTATCTAATAGTAAAACTACACCTAATTCATTTGCTGATCTGGCAGAAAAGCTAATGCCGTCAGTAGTAAATATTTCTAGCACTCAAACAATAAAGTCAAACGCAAATCCTTTTCCTTTTCAATTTCCTCCAGGGTCACCTTTTGAAGATATGTTTAAAGAATTTAACAAACCCGCTGAAAGAAAAGCTACTGCCCTTGGATCGGGTTTTATAATAGATAAAAAAGGAATAGTAGTTACAAACAATCATGTAATTCAAGGAGCTGACGACATTATAGTAAGTGTTAATGGTTCCAAAGAATATAAAGCTAAAGTAATTGGCAAAGATCCTTATATGGATTTAGCAGTTCTCGAAATTGAATCAGATGAAAAATTTAAACCAGTTACATTTGGAGATTCTGATAAGGCTCGAGTAGGTGATTGGGTAATTGCAATTGGTAATCCGTTTGGTTTTGGAGGATCAGTTACGTCTGGAATTATTTCATCAAGAAATAGAGATATTGGGTTAACCCGGTATGATGATTTTATTCAAACAGACGCTTCTATCAATCAGGGAAATTCAGGAGGTCCTCTTTTTGATTTAAATGGAAAGGTTATCGGAATTAATACTGCTATTATCGCTCCAGGCTCCTCAGGTTCAATTGGAATAGGTTTTGCAATTCCATCTAACTCAGCATCAAGAGTTATTAATCAACTAATTAAATACGGCGAAACAAAAAGAGGATGGTTAGGAGTAAGAATCCAAGAAGTTACCAAAGAAATTGCAGATTTAGAAAAATTAAAAAAACCAGAAGGCGCTTTAGTTGCAAGTGTATCTCCCCAAAGCCCAGCTGATAAGGCAGGTGTAAAAGCAGGAGATATAATTTTAGAATTTGATGGAAAAAGGGTAGACACAATGAGAAAACTTCCAAAACTTGTAGCTCAAACTGAAGTTGGTAAAAAAGTTATACTTAAGATTTGGAGATATCAGAAATTAATAGAAAAGAAAGTTTTATTAGGCAGACTAGAGTCCTCTAAAGAATTTAAAGCGGAAAATCAACCAGAAGAAGATAAAAGCAAGTACGTTAATATAGAAAAATTAAAAATAAGCATTAGAGATCTAAGCATGGATGATATTAAAGAAAGAGAATTGCCGAACAATACAACCGGTGTGATAATTACCGAAATATTTGAAGGGAGCCCGTTAGTCTTTGTTTCCGTTGGTGATGTAATTGTTGAACTACAAAAAAAGAAAATTATAAATTCAAATCAATTTTTAAAATTAATTGAGGAAACTATAAAAAAAGGTAAAAAAACTTTATATTTAGCTATCTATAATTCAGAAAATCAGAGATCTTATATAACTGTAAAATTGAAATAAATTTTATATTCTAGATCTTAAATGAAAAAAAAAATAATTTTAATAGCTGGTCCTACAGCATCAGGTAAATCTAAACTTGCTATTAAATTAGCTAAATTTTTTAATGGAGAAATTATTAATGCAGATAGCATGCAAATATATAAAGAAATTTCTATTTTAACATCAAAACCAAATACGCAAGACATTAAAACTGTAAAACATAATCTTTATGGATTTTGTTCTGTGAAAAATAATTTTTCTACAGGTCATTGGTTAAAATTAGTTATAAAAAAAATTGAAAAATTATGGCAAAAAAAAAGAATACCAATTATTGTTGGAGGTACGGGTTTATACTTTAAAGCTCTAACAGATGGATTAGTCGAGATACCAAATATTTTGAGCAAAGATAGAAAAAAAATAAGAGATTTACATAAGAGAATAGGGCAAAAAAGTTTTTTTTCTCAATTAATTAAAATTGACCCTATAGCTAAAAAGTTTATCTCTCCTCATGATAGTCAAAGATCAATGAGGGCATATGAAGTTAAAAAATTTACAGGAAAATCGTTATTTGAATTTATAAAAAAAACAAAATCAAAATTTAAAAAAAATGACTTTAAAAAAGTATTTATT
This sequence comes from uncultured Pelagibacteraceae bacterium, assembly GCA_902567945.1. Taxonomy (GTDB): domain Bacteria; phylum Pseudomonadota; class Alphaproteobacteria; order Pelagibacterales; family Pelagibacteraceae; genus AG-414-E02. Next base: position 3,597 of record CACFOC010000017.1, read on the forward strand.
AACTTCCCTCGAGAACTTTTACATAAGCAAATAGAAAAAAGAGTTGATAGAATGTTTAAGGAAGGAGCTATTGATGAGGTAATAAAATTTAACAAAATGAAAGTTAAGAAAGAATTATCTTCAAATAAAATAATAGGAATTAAAGAAATTAACGATTATTTAAAGAAAAAAATAGTACTTATGGAGGCAAAACGACTAATTATTCAGAAAACAAGACAGTATGCCAAAAGGCAATTTACATGGGCTCGAGGACACATGAAATCTTGGGAAATGATTTATAGTCCGAATATTAATGATTTATTTAATAAAGTTATTAATAAAATATCCTAAAACTTGACCGCAATTAAAACTTAGTTAGATTAGCCTATATGGCAAATTTAATGACGGGAGCAGAAATTGTATTTAAAGTTTTGGAAGATCAAAACGTTAGGCATATTTTTGGTTATCCAGGTGGAGCAGTACTGCCCATTTATGATGAATTAAAAAATCACAAAAAAATACAACACATTCTCGTTCGACATGAACAAGGAGCTGGTCACGCAGCCGAAGGATACGCAAGGTCATCAGGAAAACCTGGTGTGCTTTTAGTTACTTCGGGTCCAGGTGCAACAAACGCAGTTACAGCTTTAACAGACGCCTATATGGATTCCATTCCTTTAGTTTGTATTACAGGACAAGTTCCAACACATCTTATTGGTACTGACGCTTTTCAAGAATGTGATACGACTGGAATAACAAGACCATGCACTAAACATAACTGGTTAGTAAAAGATGTAAATAAACTTTCATCTATAATGCATAAAGCATTTGAAGTTGCAACAACAGGAAGACCGGGACCTGTGTTAGTAGATATCCCAAAAGATATTCAGTTTGCAAAAGGCAAATATATTAAACCTAAAGAAAAAAATAATGGAAATGTGAACATTAAATTTAATAGCAATGATAATGATATTAATTCTGTACTTGAGTTAATTAAAAAATCTTCTAAACCAATTTTTTATACAGGAGGAGGGGTTATTAATTCTGGACCAAAGGCAACAGAATTTCTTCGCGAATTGGTTTCTTTAACAGGATTTCCAATTACATCAACCCTTCAAGGGCTAGGAGCTTATCCAGGAAATGATCCTCAATTTTTAGGAATGCTTGGAATGCATGGAACTTATGAAGCTAATAATGCAATGCACGATTGTGACTTAATGATAAATATTGGAGCACGATTTGATGATAGAATAACAGGAAAGATTGATGAATTTTCTCCAAAATCAAAAAAAATTCATATTGATATTGACCCTTCTTCGATTAATAAAAATGTAAAGGTTGATCTAGCTGTGGTTGGGGATGTTAAAATTGTTCTTGAAAAAGTAGTTTCTGCTATTAAAAAAAAAGATCCAAATTTTGCAAATTCTAACAAGCAAAATATTGCAGCTTGGTGGGATCTAATAGAAACTTGGAGAAAGAAAAATTCTTTAGGCTATAAAAATAGTAATGAGGTAATCAAACCACAATTTGCAGTTCAGAGACTTTATGAATTAACAAAGGCACAAGATACTTTTATTACAACTGAAGTTGGTCAACACCAGATGTGGGCAGCTCAGCATTATAAATTTAACAAACCTAATCGCTGGATGACTTCAGGAGGACTTGGTACTATGGGCTATGGATTACCCGCTGCCATTGGAGTGCAAGTAGCAAATCCAGATAAATTAGTAATAGATATTGCTGGAGAAGCTTCAGTTCTTATGACTATGCAAGAAATGTCAACAGCAACACAATATAACTTACCAATAAAAATATTTATTTTAAATAATCAATGGATGGGGATGGTAAGACAATGGCAAGAGTTATTACACGAACAAAATTATTCAGAAAGCTATACAGCGGCATTGCCAGATTTTGTAAAGCTAGCGGAAGCTTACGGATGCGTAGGAATTCGAGCAAATAAACCGGCCGAATTAGATTCAAAGATTGCAGAAATGCTTGCAGTTAATAAACCAGTTATTTTTGACTGTGTGGTTGATAAAGTTGAAAATTGTTATCCAATGATACCTTCAGGCAAACCACATAATCAAATGTTGTTAGGCTCACAAGACGAGGAAGAAAAAATTTCTGATGAAGGAAAGGTATTAGTTTAATTATGGTAAAGTCAGCCTATAGTTTTGCTACAAAAAAAGAAAAAATAGAAAACCATATTATTGTTGTTTGGGTAGATAATGAATCTGGTGTTTTAGCACGTGTAGTCGGGTTATTTTCAGGAAGAGGATACAATATTGATTCATTGGCTGTGGCAGAAGTTGATAAGAAAAAAAACATATCTAGAATAACTATTTCTACATCAGGAACACCACAAGTTCTCGAACAAATAAAACTACAGTTAGGAAAACTTATTCCCGTCCATAAAGTTGCAAATTTTCCTGCTAATAAAAAAACTTTATTGAGAGAAATGGCATTAATAAAAATTGTTTCTGCAAAAACACAGCTAGTAAAAGCAAAGAAATTGTGTAAAAAATATAAGTATACTGTTATAGATAGTACAAAAAAGTCTTATGTTTTTGAGGTTTCTGCGTTAAAAAAAGATATTGATCAGTTGTTAAAAAAGCTACAACCTCTAGGACTTGCAAGTGTATCAAGAACCGGGGTTGTTGCAATGACTAAAGGATCAGAAACCTTTAAATAGAATTAATAGGAATTTTATGAAAATGTTTTATGAAAAAGATACAGATGTAAATTTAATTAAAAAAAAGAAAATAGCAATCTTTGGCTATGGTAGCCAAGGACATGCTCATGCATTAAATTTAAAAGATAGCGGGGTAAAAGAAGTAGTGGTTGCTCTTAGAGATGGGTCCGCAAGTAAAGCAAAAGCAGAATCAAAAGGATTAAAAGTTATGAATTTATCAGACGCTGCCGAATGGGCTGATGTCGTAATGGTTTTAACACCTGATGAGTTGCAAGCTACAATTTATAAAAATCATATAGAGCAAAGAGTAAGAGAAGGAACTTCAATAGCTTTTGCTCACGGTTTAAATATTCATTATGATTTAATTAAAGCAAGAAAAGATTTAGATGTATTTATGGTAGCACCTAAAGGCCCAGGGCATTTAGTAAGAAGTGAATATGAAAAAGGTGGGGGAGTTCCATGTTTGTTTGCGGTACATCAAAATGGTTCCGGTAAAGCAAGAGAGCTAGCAATGTCTTACGCTTCTGCAGTTGGTGGTGGAAGATCTGGAATTATTGAAACTACATTTAAAGATGAAGTTGAAACAGATTTATTTGGTGAACAGACTGTTCTTTGTGGTGGATTAGTAGAATTAATAAAAAATGGATACGAAACTTTAGTCGAAGCCGGATATGAACCAGAGATGGCATATTTTGAAACTGTTCATGAGGTTAAGTTGATCGTAGATTTAATATACGAAGGTGGAATAGCTAATATGAATTATTCAATCTCAAATACAGCTGAGTATGGCGAGTATGTTACGGGCCCAAAAATTATTAATAAGCAAGAAACAAAGAAGAGAATGAAAGAGGTTTTGGCTGATATTCAATCTGGAAAGTTTACAAAACAATGGATGGATGAATGCAAAAACGGTCAAAAAAACTTCTTAAAAACTAGAGAAAAACTAGCAGAGCATCCAGTTGAAAAAGTTGGGGCTGGACTTAGAGCTCTAATGCCGTGGATCAGTAAAAAGAAGCTTATTGATAGCGATAAAAATTAGTTTTTCATTAACTTAAGCCTTTTATTGACTAATTATTTTACATTCTCACTTAGAGATTGTAATATTATTCTTATAGAAAAGCTAAAATGTCAGAGAAAAATAGAGTTTATATATTTGATACTACAATGCGTGATGGCGAGCAGTCGCCTGGCGCATCTATGAGTCTTGAGGAAAAAATTCAAATTTCAAGAGTTTTTGATGAATTGGGTGTCGATATAATTGAAGCAGGATTTCCAATTGCTTCGCCTGGTGACTTTGAAGCGGTTACAGAGGTTAGTAAGATTTTAAAAAATTCTATTCCAGCTGGATTATCAAGACACACAAAAAAAGATATTGATGCATGTTATGAGGCATTAAAATCAGCTAAAAGATTTAGAATTCATACTTTTATTTCCACAAGTCCACTTCATATGAAGCATAAATTAAACAAATCTCCAGAAGATGTAGTTGATTCAATAAAAGAGCATGTAACTTATGCAAGAAAATTTACTGATGATGTAGAGTGGTCTTGCGAAGATGGAACAAGAACAAACATGGATTTTATGTGCAAGACGGTTGAGCTTGCGATTAAATGTGGAGCAAAAACAATTAATATACCTGACACAGTCGGATATTCTGTTCCATCAGAGTTTAAAAAAATTATAGAAACATTAATTAATAAAGTTCCAAATATAGACAAAGCTATTTTATCAACGCATTGTCATAACGATTTAGGTTTGGCAGTTGCAAATTCCTTAGCTGGTGTTACAGCTGGCGCTCGGCAAATTGAATGTACAATTAATGGCATAGGAGAAAGAGCCGGGAACGCTGCTCTTGAAGAAATAGTAATGGCTATGAAAACTAGAAATGATTTAATGCCATTTAAGACAGGAATAAATACTAAATTATTAAGTAAAGCATCCAAAGTTGTTTCAAACGCGACTGGTTTTCCAGTTCAATTTAATAAGGCTATTGTTGGGAAAAATGCTTTTGCTCATGAATCAGGCATACATCAAGACGGAATGTTAAAAAATAGAAATACTTATGAAATTATGACGCCTGAAAGTGTTGGTGTTAAGCAAACTTCTTTAGTTATGGGAAAACATTCTGGAAGACATGCTTTTAAAGATAAGCTGACTGATTTAGGTTATAAAGACATTACTGATGATGTAATTCAAACTGCCTTTGGTAAGTTCAAAATTCTTGCTGATAAAAAAAAGCATGTTTATGATGAAGATATAGCGGCTTTAGTAGACGATAGTTTAATTAAAGAAGATAACGTTATTACTTTAAAATCATTAAAAGTTTTTGCTGGAACTGGGGAACCTCAAAAAGCAGATATGACTTTAGAGGTTTATGGAGAAATAAAAAAAGCAACAGAGACCGGAGATGGTCCAGTCGATGCAATTTTTAAATGTATAAAAAAATTATACCCTCATAATGTTAATCTTCAGTTATATCAAGTACATGCTGTTACTGAAGGAACAGATGCGCAAGCTACTGTAAGTGTTAGAATTGAAGAAGACGGAAAAACAACAGTTGGTCAAGCAGCCGACACAGATACTCTTGTTGCCTCAGCCAACGCTTATTTAAATGCGTTAAATAAAATGATTATAAAAAGAAAAAAAACCGCACCAGATGGGCATCAACAAAAAAAAGAGTATCAACAACAAAAAATGAAAGGCATATAAATGTTTAATTTTGGATTAAATAAAGTCAGTCAAATCTGGTCAACAGATATGGCTATAGATTTAGGTACAGCTAATACTCTGGTGTTTGTTAAAGGCCAAGGAATAGTTCTTAACGAGCCTTCAGTTGTAGCAATAATAGAAGAAAAAGGAAAAAAATCTGTACTTGCAGTGGGAGACGAAGCAAAGACCATGCTAGGCAGAACACCTGGTAACATATCTGCAGTCAGACCTTTAAGAGATGGAGTAATAGCAGATTTTATAGTAACGGAAGAAATGATAAAGCACTTTATTAAAAAAGTTCACAAAAGAAAAGCTTTTGCAAATCCAAGAATATTAATTTGTGTACCAACAGGATCTACTCCTGTTGAAAGAAAAGCTATTCAAGACTCAGCTTTAGCAGCAGGAGCAAGAAAGGTTCAGTTGATAGAAGAACCGATTGCTGCAGCAATAGGTGCTGGACTCCCTATTTCAGAGGCAACTGGTTCGATGGTTGTAGATATTGGTGGAGGAACTACAGAGATTGCTGTTTTGTCTTTGGGAGGAGTAGTTTATGCAAATTCTCTAAGAGTTGCGGGAGACGCAATGGATGCAGCAATTATTACGTATATGAGAAAACAGTTTAATTTATTAGTTGGTGAAGCTAGCGCTGAAAAAATTAAAAAAGAAATAGGTACCGCTATGCCTACTAGTAATAATACATATTTAATGAAAGGTAGAGATATAAGATCAGGCACACCTAAGGAAATAACTTTAAGAGAAGAAGATACTTCTGAAGCATTAAAACCAGTATTGACTCAAATTCTAGGAGGCATTAAGGATGCCTTGGAAAAAACTCCACCAGAATTATCAGCAGACTTGGTAGATATGGGCTTAGTTCTGACTGGCGGAGGAGCTCTTTTGAAAAATATAAATAAATTAATTTCGAAAGAGACTGGCTTACCTGTGGTAATAGCAGAAGATCCTTTATCTTGTGTTGCTCTAGGAACCGGCAAAGCTTTAGATGAAGAGCAAACATTCTCTACAATGTTATTAGGTGGATAATATTTGTGGAAAATGAAATATGGAAACAAGTCGTGACGATGTTGGAATAGCTATACGATCTGCTTTTTTAAAAAGAGAAAATAAACAGAGATTTTCAATTTTTGTACTTATCATTGTCTCAGTACTTTTAGTTTTTTTTGAAAATATAAAAGCAAAACCCGTAGATAATTTTAGATCATTTGTTAAAGATGTTATTTACCAAGGGTCGTCAATGGTTTCATATCCATCTAAATTTTTTAATAATGTAAAAAAAGAAATCAAAAAACATAACAATGTTTATCAATCTAATGAAAATCTAAAAAAGGAAAATAAAGAATTAAAACAAAGTAGTTCAAAAATAAGCTTTTTAGAATTAGAAAACGCCCAGCTCAGAAAATTGCTTGATGAACAAGTAGAGTCAACATCTAATTTATTTAGTGCTAGAGTATTACTAGACAAGCAAAGTCCTTACCTAAACTCTTTTGTAATAAATAGCGGAAGCAATAAAAAAATAAAAAATGGTATGGCAGTTCTAGACGGCAATAATTTTGTTGGAAGAATTGTAGATGTTAATTATTTTACTGCTAGAGTTCTATTAATTTCAGATTTAAATAGCAAAATACCTGTCGTTCTGGAACCAGGCGGCCAACATGCAATATTATATGGAAGAGGTAAATCTAAACCAACATTAGAATATCTACCAGAAAATGTAAAAATTAGTGACGGAGATAAAGTATACACCTCAGGAAAAGAAGGAATTTTTTCTCCAGGCATCCCAATTGGCGCAGTGAAGATTAAAGATAAAACAATATTTACAGTTTCGTTGTTTTCTGAACTAGACCAAATTACTTTTGTAAATATCAATTTAGGAGATTTTAATCAAAGCAAATAAATTTTATGGCAATCCTTTTAAAAACATTTAGATTAAAAATTTTAGAGTTAATACCGCTTATATTGCTTTTTTATATTTCACTTAATGGAAATTCAGTAATTCATGTAAAATTTTTTTCTATAAATGTCCATTATATATTAATTTATTTTTGGGTTTTAAGGCAACCTGCTGCTTTAGGTTATGGTTTTATATTTTTATCAGGAATAATTTCGGATGTAATTTATGGAACTCCACTAGGATCTACTGCATTAGCATTGTTAGTAGTTTCATCAGTTGCTATTTATGTACGAGCAGTAACTGTAAGGATAAACTTAATTAACGACTGGATAAGTTTTATTCCAGCTTTGTTATTTGCAAATTTTATTTATTATGTTGCACTCTATTTCTCTAACTATCCAATAGATTATTTATATCTATTTACAAATTCAATTTTTACTTTTATTTTTTATCCATTACTTTGGTCAATATTTTCAATACTACTAAAATTTATGAAAGAATAATATTATGTTAAATATATCAGAAGCTTTTCAAAGCAAATCTAAATTAATTAACAGAAGGATGTTTTTGTTATCAACACTTAAAGTTGTTGTTTTTTTTGGAATCATTTCTCGTTTATTTTATTTGCAAATTTCAGAAAACATTAAATATAAATCCCTATCAGATAAAAATAGATTAAGAGAATGGAAGGTTCCACCGAAAAGAGGGGTTATACTTGATTTTTTTGGCAATAAAATTGCAAGTAATACTCAAGTTTATCAGTTACACATGATTCCTGAAGATGTTCCAAATCTTGATGAATTTTTTTTTAAACTTTCAAAATTAATTACTTTTGGTGAATCAGAAAAAAGAAGACTGCTAAAAAGATTAAAGAAAAGAAAACCATGGGAACCAATAATAGTCTCAGAAAATTTGAGTTGGTCAGAATTTTCTAAATTGAATCTTTTTTTACATGAGGTTCAAGGTATTAAGCCAGTCGTAGCTGTCGCGAGAAAATATATATCAGACGGATCTTCTGCTCATTTAATAGGATATGTTTCAGAGATTAGTCGAAAAGATTTAGAAAAAAGTAAATTGCTAAGAGAAATTAATGTACCAGGACTTAAAACTGGAAAAAATGGTTTAGAAAAATATTTAAATTCTAAAATTATCGGTCAACCTGGTTTGCAACGATTTGAAGTAAATGCTTACGGCAAAAGAATAAAGGAGTTAAAATTTATTCAAGGTAAGTCTGGAGAAAATTTTAGAACCACTTTAGATACAGAGGTTCAACAATTTGTTAGCAAACAATTAGAAAACCGCAGCGGATCAGTATGTGTTATGGATATTTATACAGGTGATATTATAGCTATGGTATCAAGCCCTACATTTGATCCTAATAAATTTGTTTATGGTATAAGTCAGAAAGAATGGGATCTGTTAATTGAGGATAAAAAAAAGCCACTTATTAATAAATCTGTATCAGGACTTTATCCTCCAGGATCAACTATAAAACCTATTGTTGCACTTTCAGCATTAGAGAACGATGTAGTTTCAACTAAAAAAATTGTTCGCTGTACGGGCAGTATGGAACTTTATGGACAAAAATATCATTGTTGGAAGGAAAAAGGACATGGTTACATGAGTATGCGAAGTGCAATAAAGCAATCATGCGATATTTATTTCTATGAAGTGGCAAGAAGATTAGGAATTGATAGATTGTCGGTTACAGCAAAAAATTTTGGTTTAGGAAAAAAAGTTTTTGATCTTTTTATCGAGGAACGTTCAGGCATTGTACCTGATACAAAATGGAAACTAAATAACATAGGAAGAGGTTGGGTGCTAGGTGAGACTTTGATTAGTGGAATTGGACAAGGATACTTTCAATCTACTCCAATGCAACTTTGTCTTATGATGGCTCAATTAGCAAATGGAGGATATGAAATTAAACCAAGAATAATCGACGACAAGTATGCCGTACAACCAACAATCAATGCATGGAGAGAGAAATTTAATGAAATAAATAATAATATAGATTTAAGTAGTTCAAATTTAAAAAAATTATACAGAAATAAAGAAAATATTAAATTTGTACTGGATGCTTTATATGGCGCAACCAACGAACCCATGGGAACTTCATACAGATCACGACTTACTAAACCAGAATATATTTATGCAGGAAAAACAGGGACATCTCAGATAAGGAGAATTACTGCAGAAGAAAGAGAATTAAATTTAAAACAAAAAGATTTACCTTATGAAAGAAGAGATCATGCTCTTTTTACAGCTTTTGCTCCTTATAAATATCCAAGATATGCAATTAGTATAGTGATTGAACATGGAGGATCAGGCAGTTCGGGCGCAGCACCTATTGCCAAAAAAGTTATAAAAAAAGTTTTAGATAGACATAAAATAAGGCAAAAATTACAGCTAGATTTATTTCAGGAGGCCTAGTTAAATGATGCAAACAACTAATTTTAGAAATTACAATTTAAGCTTTAAAGAAAGAATTTTATTGTTAGATTTTCAATTATTCTTTTTAATCTTATTATTAGGAGTGATTAGTTTTTTTGCAATGTACTCTACTGAAAGAGGTAACTTTGAATATTATACCCAGAGTCACATTTATAGATTTTTTATATTTTTTCTAATTTTTATTATATTATCTTTTCTTAATATTAATTTTTGGCTTAAATTCGCTTATGTATTATATTTTATCATTCTTTTATTATTAGTAGGAGTAGATTTTTTTGGTATCACAGCCTCTGGTTCAAAACGTTGGATTAGTTTATTTGTTTTTAATCTTCAGCCCTCTGAATTAATGAAAATTTCTTTAATTATTTTTTTAGCAAGATATTATTATAAAATAACAACTGATGATGTAAGCAAAATCAAACATACAATAATTCCATTATTTGCCTTATTTATTCCATTTGCTTTAATTATTACCCAACCCGACCTTGGAACGGCAGTTTTAGTATTAGCAGGAGGTCTTGCTGTTGTTTGGTTGTCAGGTTTTAAAATAAAATACTTTATGTTCTTTTTTGCTACTTTGATGTGTTTGATGCCAGTTGCCATATCTTTTTTAAAACCATATCAAAAATTAAGAATATTAACCTTTTTAAACCCCGAGAGAGATCCATTGGGAGCAGGGTATCAAATTATTCAATCTAAAATTGCTATTGGATCTGGGGGGATAACAGGGAAAGGTTATTTAAATGGAAGCCAGAGTTATTTGGATTACTTACCTGAAAAACATACAGACTTTATTTTTACCCTATTTTCTGAAGAATTTGGATTTTTGGGCTCAACTCTCTTACTAATAATTTATGCACTAATAATTTATCGAATTATTAAAATTGGATCAGAATGTAAAAATAATTTTGGTAAATTGTACTGTTATGGTTTTGCAACTTCATTTTTTATTTATGTAGCTGTAAATATGATGATGGTATTAGGTTTATTACCAATTGTTGGTGCCCCGCTTCCAATAATGTCATATGGAGGCTCTTCCATGCTGTCAATAATGATTGCTTTTAGTATAGTAATGAGTTGCAAAATCCATGGAAGCAGTCGAGACCTGTAAATTTAATTTATATAAAACAACCTAAGATTGTATTAAAAAAAGTCAATTTATCTAATTTTTCTTATGTTCAAGGTGACTTCTTTGTGCTTAAATAGTTCCATGTTTAAAACTTTTAGTGCTACGGAAAAAAAGAATTTAAATCATAGTGGAAGATCACATATTGGAGAAACCTTACAGATTGAAGGTGACCTAAGATCATCTGGCTCGGTAGATGTTGCAGGGCTTATTAATGGAAATGTATTTGTATCTGAAATCATCATAAAAGAAACTGGATCACTTAGAGGGACGATAGAGGCAACAACAATTGAAGTTAATGGTCATTTAGAAGGAAAAATTTCAGCTGACAATGTAATAGTTGGAAAAACAGCAGTAATCAAAGGAGATATTTTCTTCAAAAATACTTTAAAAACAGAAGAAGGCGCTGACATTGATGGTTATATAAAAAGAGCAAACAACGGAAAATCAAATAGCGACGAAGATATTGCAATCGAAGAGATTGTTGAAAGACAAGAAGTTATTAAGAAAAATAAACCTATACACGTTGTGCAGCAAAAAAAAGCTGTATAATTTGTCAATTAATATTTAAGTTTCATTTAAAAATAATAAAAAAAGTATTATGAGAGAACATAATAACTTGAAGACTTCAGTTGGAGTTTTGGGTGCAGGTATACAAGGTGTTTGTACATCACTCAATCTTATTAAAAAAGGTTTTAAAGTAACTCTTATTGATAGAGACAACCCGGGAAATAAATCAGCATCTTATGGAAATGCTGGTCATTTTTCACCCTACGCTTCATTATCATTGAATAGGCCCGATGTTTTGCTAGATGTCCCAGCTATGTTGTTAAGCACAACAGGACCATTAGCTCTAAAATGGAATTATATACCCAGAATGATTCCTTGGTTTTTAAAATTTATTAAAAATTGTACGAGAAAAAAAATGATGCATACAGCAAAATACATGCATCAAATCTTAGACTTGGCAATTCCTGCATATGATGAACTATTTCAAGATGTAGACGTCTCTGGTTTAGTTGAAAGTAAAGGAATTATATATTTTTGGACCGACAAAGATTTAAAAAGTAGAGAGTTAGAAATAAGTGTAAGAAAAGAGTTAGGTGTAGAACAAAAATTATTAAAGCCGCATGAGATACACGATCTTGAACCAAATATTAAACAAATTTATCATGCAGGAGTATTATATCCAGGCGCAAAACACGCAAGAAATCCTGGAAAAATTTTACTTAAACTATTTGAACTGTTTTTAAAACAAGGTGGAGAATTTAAAAGAGAAAATGTAGAAACGATAAATTTCTCATCTGACAGCAAGCCACTAATTAAAACTAATCTTAATTCTTATACCTTTGATAAAGCTGTAATTGCGTGTGGAGCTTTTTCGAAAAAATTGACTAAGCAATTAAATGAAAATATACCATTAGATACTGAACGAGGATACCATATTCATTTTAAGGGATATGAGAATCTGCTTTCAAGACCTGTAATTTTTTTAAACAGAGGTTTTGGAATGACTCCTATGGAACAAGGATTGAGGGTAGTCGGAACTGTAGAATTTGGAGGGTTAGATAATCCACTAAGCAAAAAAAGGATTTTAAATTTAGTAAATAATGCCAAATATCTACTTCCTGAATTACAAGAACATCAAGATGAATGGTTAGGTTTTAGACCTACTTTACCGGATTTTTTACCTGCAATAGGACCTTCAAAAAATCACAAAAATATATTTTACTCTTTTGGACACCATCATCTAGGATGGACATTAGGCGCAATTTCAGGAAAGATTGTTGCCTCTATCATAGCAGGTGAAAATACAAATTTAGATTTATCTGCATACAGCCCAGCAAGATTTGGATAGGTGCAATTTTGTTTTTAAAAGATAAAAATGCATATGTTTTTTTAATATTGGCTACTCTATTTTGGTCTGGAAATTTTATTGTAGGAAAAGCAGCAACCCTTTTCGAAATACCTCCTTTTACATTAAATTTTTATAGGTGGACTTTTGCTTGGTTAATATTAGCTCCTTTCACGCTTCACGAAATTATTCAGAAAAAAAAACAAATTTTACAAGATATAAAACTTATTTTTATTTTAGGAATTACTAGCATAACTATTTTTAATTCAATCGTTTATTATTCACTAAATTTTACCCAAGTAATTAGCGGTGTTTTGATGATTTCTACTATTCCAGTTATGATAATTTTTTTTAGTTCAATATTTAAAATTGAAAAGACAAATATTTTTCAAATATTAGGAGTTATTTTCTCATTACTAGGGGTTACGATAATAGTAACGCAGGCAGATTTAGATATCTTATTAAATTTAAATTTTAATAAAGGTGATTTATGGATGGTGGTGGCTATGTTTTCTTGGGCAATATATTCATCACTATTAAGAAAAAAAAAATTTGAATTATCTCAAACATCACTTTTAGAAGTAATTATTTCTGCAGGTTTAATTTTTTTATTACCAGCCTATATAATTGAGATGGCATTAGGTTATAGGCTAAATATTGATTTGCCTTTTGCATTAACTTTGACTTATGTAGTTCTTTTTCCTGGATTAGCCTCATTTATTTGCTGGATAAAAGGAATTGCGATAATAGGATCAAATAGATCAGGAATATTTTTACATTTGATGCCTATTTTTAGCACTGTATTAGCCATACTAATATTTGAAGAAAAATTTATGAACTTCCATTTGTTTGGGGCATTATTTATAATTGGTGGAATTTTTTTATCATCTAAGAAAACAGTAAATGACTAAACATTTAACACTAGAACAAAAAAATATTTTATTAAAAGAAGGCACAGAACCACCTGGCTCAAGTGCTTTAAATTATGAAAAAAGAGAAGGCGATTATTTCTGCGCAGGATGCGGGACAAAACTTTTTGAATCCAAAACAAAATATGAAAGTGGAAGTGGGTGGCCATCTTTTTTTCAATCACTTCCAAACGTATTTGAAACTAAAGTTGATCATTTAATCGGATCTGCTAGAACAGAATATCATTGTAAAAAATGTGGAGGTCATCATGGTCATATTTTTGATGACGGACCTCTGCCAACAGGAAAGAGGTATTGTAATAATGGTATTTGTTTAGTTTTTAAACCCAAAGCTTAATTTTTTAAAAGATTATCTAGCTTACCTTCAACTTCTAAAGTTTTTAATTCGTTGTATCCACCTACGTAGGTATCACCTATAAAAATTTGAGGAATTGTTCTTGCCCCATTTGTTTTTTCTTGCATCTCTTGTAATTTTGATGAATCAACTGCTATATCAATTTCCGTATAACTAACTTTTTTTTTATTTAGCAAATGTTTTGCTGCAGAACAATAATTGCACATAGGGCCAGTATAAATCACTACTTTTTTCATTAATCTTATTATATGATAATTAACAGAAATGTTTCCACTTAATTATATATTATTATATATAGTTTAATTATGTTTCCTGAAAACTACTTCATTTATATTCAGTTGATACTGTTTTATTTTATCACACCTGGACCACCTAGAGTCTTAATAGTTTCATACACAATAAGTCATGGTTTAAAAAAATCTGTTTGGACTGCTTTTGGCGATATATCTGCTAATTTTGTTCAAGCTGCCTTGGTTACTTTTGTTATTGGCAGTGCACTTATAGATAATCCAAGTATTTTTAAATATGTTAAGTGGGCCGCTATTTTGTATTTATTATACTTAGCTTACGAGATATTTTCACAAAAAATTCAAAAAATAGATATTGGGTATAAAAATTTAAAAAGTAATTTAGCTATGTTTAGAGATGGATTCATAACTGCTGGCCTTAGTCCAAAAGCATTAGTTTTTTTTGGTACAATTTTTCTTTCTTTTATAAATTTCGAAAAAAATATTATTTCCCAATTTTTAATCTTAATTTTCACTTGGATGTCTTTAGATTTTTTAAGTTTGATGATTTATGGACTTGCAGCACGTAAAGTTGCGTCATGGCTTAAAGACAATCCTAGAATTTTAAACACAATCTCAGCGTGTGTTCTTGTAATTATAGCTGTCTATATTGCCTTCATGCAAAACTATTAAAACTTAAAGCTATTGTCATTTTTTTTGAAAGATAGTTAAATAGTATAATTAATAATTATTAAGGGGGGAATATAATGAATAAAATATTTAAATTTGCATTAGTTATTCTTTCTACGCTTGGACTAATTTTAGGAACTACTTCAACTTCTTTTTCAAAAGTTGAAGGAGATAAAATAATTTTAGGCGCAGCTGTTTCACTTACTGGAAAATATTCATCGAATGGTGTTCATACTCAAAACGGTTATAATATGGCCGTTGACAGAATTAACAGCATGGGTGGTGTCAAAGTAGGTGGAAAAACTTATAAATTTGACATTATCTATTATGATGATGAATCAAATCCTAAGAGAGCTGCTCAGCTTGCAGAAAGATTAATTAATCAAGATGGTGTTGAGTTTATGCTTGGACCTTACAGTTCAGGTTTAACGAAAGCTATGGCTCCAGTTACTGAAAAATATGGAGTTCCAATGGTTGAAGCAAATGGTGCATCTAGATCTTTGTTTACAAAAGGATACAAATATTTATTTGCAGTGTTAGCTCCAGCAAACTTATATCTTGATGTAGCAATTAGAACCGCTGTTGAATTAAATGGCGGTAAAGGTGTTAAAATTGCACAAGCTTTTGAACAAGATGCTTTCTCACAGGACGTTAGGTTAGGAATTTTAGATGCAGCTAAAGAAACTGGTTCTGAAATTATAATTGACGATAAATTACCGAAAGAGCTTAATGATATGGCAGCTACTTTAGCTAAAGTAAAAGCTACAAAACCTGATGTTTTGGTTGTATCTGGCCATACAAAAGGAGCTTTAACTGCTATCAGGCAAATCGCTGAAATGAAAGTTGATGTTCCAATGCTTGCAATGACGCATTGTGATGCTGCAAAACTATCTAAACAACATGGTAAAAATGCTCAGTACGCTTTATGTGCTTCTCAATGGCATAAAACTTTAACTTACAAAGATAAGTGGTTTAAAGATGGAATGACATATGACAAAGATTTTACAAAAATGTTTGGATATGCGCCACCTTACCAAGCTGCTGAATCTTCAGCTGCTTTATTGGTTTTCAAAGATGCTTTTGAAAGAGCAAATTCTTTTGATCAAAAGAAAGTAAGAGATGCTCTTGCTGCTACTGATATGCAAACTTTTTATGGAAACATAAA
>CACFOC010000018.1 GCA_902567945.1 uncultured Pelagibacteraceae bacterium
CAGCGGCAAGTCTTACTCTTGCATATTCATTAATAAATGATGATTATATACCAAAAATATATATTGGAAGTTGGACTGAATTCGGAAAAAAATAAATGAAAAGATCAAAAAAAATAACAATTGTTATAATAATATTTTTTCTAGTCATTGCCTTGGTTGTAATTGGACGACACGCATCAGGACTTTATTTTAAGAAAAAATTTTCTAAACGGCCTCCACCAGGGGTAATGGTTGAAATAGTTAACAATAAAAACTTTAACCAATCTTTAGAAAGTTATTGTACATCCTTAAGTAGTAAAACTTTATCTTACAAAATAAAAAAAAATGAATTGTTAGAACCAATCAATTTTAATTCTAAAGTTAACAAAGGGGACGTAATTGCCAAATTATCAACAAAAACTATAACCGCTCCTTTTGCCGGCGTTATTGGTAAAAGAGGTATTAGTGGAAGCAGTTTAGGTTCAGAAAATACAATTATTCTTACCTTAGATGACTCTAAAAAAGTTTTATGTGACTTAAAAATACCAGAAGTTTATGCCGCAGTTTTAAAAAAAGGACTCAGGCTTAATGCAAAATTTTCTGCATATAAAGATAAAATCTACGAAGGAAAAATTGAATCTGTTGCTTCACGTGTAGATGCTCAAACAAGATCAATATTAGCTCGTGCTAAAATTGATAACAAAAATTCTGAAATAATACCCGGATCTCTTCTTGAAATAGAAATACTTTATAATGAAAAAGATGCTTTAAGTGTTCCAGACACAAGTATTATGTATGAGGGTAGCAAAAAATTTGTTTATAAAATAGTAGAAAATAATATGATTAAAAAAACTGAAGTTGAAACTGGAGTTAGAAATAAAGGAAATCTTGAAATTTTAAGTGGTTTAAATGAAGGTGATAAAATAGTTGCTGAAGGCCTTACTAAAGTTAGACCGGGCATGAAAATAAAACCTATTATAAAATCACAATAACTAAAGTCAGCTATGCTTATTACCGACATATCAATTCGCAGACCAGTAGTATCAGCAGTTTTTTCAATAATACTTGTAGTGTTCGGGTTATTTGTATTTTGGAAATTACCAGTAAGAGAATTGCCGTCGGGTCTCCAACCGCCTGTAGTTCAAGTGCAGGTAGACTATCAAGGAGCTTCGGCTGAAATTATTTCAAGTGAAATCGTAGAAATAATAGAAGATGTAATTGGAGGTGCTGAAGGAATAAAAAATATTGATTCAACTTCAGAAAATGGAAGAGCAACAATTAAAATAGAGTTTGACACTTCCATTGATCTCGATGCCGCTACAAATGACATAAGGGACAGAGTAAGTAGGGTTGCTGATAACCTTCCAGATGAAGCTGACGCACCCGAAATACTTAAACAAAGTGCAGGTTTTACAACATCGATGTGGTTGTCTGTTTCTTCAACTACTTGGAGTGATTTGGAAATTGGAGACTACACTCGTAGATATCTTGTAGATAATTTCTCAAATGTTAAGGGCGTAGGAAGAATTTTGGTTGGTGGACTGCGTGAATTGAGTGTCAGAATATATATTTCTCCAACCAAACTAGCTGCAAATAATCTTACAGTACAAGACGTTGAGCAAGCTTTAAGAAGTGAAAATATTAGCCTTCCAGCAGGAAGTTTAGAAGCTACTAATATCGATTTAACAATTAATCTTGATAAAGCTTACAAAGACTTATCTTCAATAAAACAATTACCAATAAAAAAAATAAAAAATAGCGTTATTAGCTTAGAAAATATTGCTGAAGTAAAATTCGGGCCAGTATCTGAAAAAACACTTTTTAAAGCACAAAGTAAAGATGGAAAACCAAATGAAAAAGTTGTTGGAATAGGAATTTATGCAAAAAGTGGCTCATCTACAGTTGAATTATCAAAAAAAATAAGAGAAAGAATCAAAGTAGTTCAAAAAACTTTACCTGATAGCTTAAAACTAGGTGTTTCATTTGATAGAGCGACTTATATCAATGCTGCTATAAATGAAGTATACAAAACATTAGCGATTGCCTTCGTATTGGTTGTAATAATTATTTATTTATTTCTAGGTAATTTAAAAGCAGTTATAGTTCCTGCTGTAGCATTGCCGGTTAGTTTAATTTCAGCAGCACTAGGCTTATGGTTTTTTGATTTATCTATAAATATTTTTGTACTTCTCGCCGCTATTTTAGCAATAGGTATAGTGGTAGATGACTCCATAATAATGACAGACGCGATATATAATAGAGTTGAAAATGGAGAAACACCTCTGGTGGCATCCGTTAATGGATCAAAAAGTGTAACTTTTGCAATTATTTCTACAACGTTAGTTTTGGTTGCTGTTTTCCTGCCTTTAATATTTATAGAAGGAATATCTGGAACATTGTTTAAAGAAACAGCAATTTCTTTAACTTTTGCTATCGTTGTTTCATCTTTTGTCGCACTGACTCTTTCACCAATGCTTGGGAGCAAATTTCTTAACAAAAATCCGAAAAAATCTAAAATTGTTTTAAAATTTGAAAAATATTATAAATCTTTCCTAGAATTCTACACAGAAACATTAAATTATTGGATAAATAAACAAAAAACTATAATTGGATTTATGTTTTTTGTTATAATAAGTTCAGTATTACTTTTTAATTTCTCTCCAAAAGAATTACTTCCACAAGAAGATAGAGGCGTTTATCTAGTTATAGGTAAAACAGATGAAGGAAGCTCATTTCAATACACCGCTGATAAAGCTGAAGAAATAGAAAGTAGATTGATTCCTCTAATTAAAAAAGATGGAGAATCCTATAAAAGAGTAATTATGAGAGTGCCTGGTTTCGGAAGGGCAAGCAAATCTTATAATAGTTTTATTATTATAGCTTTGCTGGATGATTGGAAAGATAGAAGTGAAAGTGCCAAAAAAATTATGAGAAAAGCTATAGGGAAAATTGTTACAGTACCACAAGCACTTGCTTTTCCTATTTCTCCACAAAGTATTCGAGTAAGTAGCTATAACAAACCAATCCAAATGGTTCTATTAGGAAGTAGTTATGATCAACTAGAAAGATGGCAAAAATTAATAATGATGGAATTAAGAAAAAATAAAAATTTAGCTGCTATTGAATCTGATTATTCAAGAAATAAACCAGAAATAAAACTGGTAATAAATAGAAAAAAAGCTCAGGATTTAGGTGTTTCCATTCAATCTATTGGTTCAACAGTTAATACGCTTTTTTCTGGAAAAACTGTTACAAAATTTAATCGACTAGGTAAGGAGTATCCAATCATACTTCAGGCTGATATCGAAAATAGAAAAAAAAGTGAAAGTTTAAGTAAAATTTTTGTTCGTTCAAACACTACAGAAAAATTAATATCATTAGCAAATCTTGTTGAATTTAAAGAGGTTGGTTCTGCAAAAATTTTAGCACGTTACGATAGACAACGAGCCGTTACCATTAGTGCTAGGTTAGTTGGTGATTATACACTTTCAGAAGCTTTAAGTTATCTTGAAAAAACAGTAAACAAAAATACTCCTAATGCCAGAGTTGAATGGAAAGGTAAATCAGAAGAACTTAAAGAAACAAGCAATGAATTGTTTATCATATTTGCTTTGGCCTTGATAACAGCTTTTTTAGTTATGGCTGCAAATTTTAACAGCTTTATTCATCCTGCTGTAATCATGCTAACAGTTCCTTTGAGTGTATTTGGTGGAATTATTTTTATTCTACTTTTTAATTCGAGTATAAATATTTTTTCACAAATCGCGCTTGTGATATTAATTGGAATTTCTACAAAAAATTCAATTTTAATTGTCGATTGGGCAAACCAATTAAGAAGAACAGGAAAAAATATTCAAAGTTCAGCGCTTGAAGCTTGTAGAAGAAGATTTCGTGCAATTATAATGACTTCTCTTTCTACTATGATTGCAATGCTTCCATTATTAATAGGTAATATAGGGCCTGGTGCTGGAGAAGGTAGCCGCTTGGCTGTTGGTGCTACAATATTTGGTGGCATGCTTATATCAACATTTTTTACACTCTATGTAACACCTACTATGTACGTTCTTCTTACTAAAAATACTAAAAGAATTGATGCTGTAGACATACAACTAAGTAAAGAACTTAAAAGATAATATATTTATTATTTAAACCTTTCTGGCACTGTGCTAATTGACTCTTGTAAACTTTAGCTTGCTTCTGCACATTTTTTGCTAAAATAATTGCTTTCTTGTCTGTCTTATAGATTTTTTTGGCATAACTACCCCAACCCAAATAATAATTTAAATATTGGCGATAAGAATCATTTAATGGAATTTTATTAATTTTTTTAGTTTTACTCATATACCACCCAATAAACATTGCCGAATCTTTAAAACGTGTACGTATTGCTAGAGGATTGTTTGTTTCTTTTTTATAAAGCTCCCAAGTTTTTTTTACTGCCTGAGAATATCCTAATGAACTGGATGGTCTTTTGTAAGGAATGACTTTAAAAAGCTTTGTTCTTTTAGGCTTTGCCCAACGATTAAAACCAGATTCTTTGTTTATAAAAGCTAAAATAATATAAATTGGAGCTCCATAAGTTTCTGAACTCTTTTTAGTTGATTTATACCAAAGATAATTTTCACCAAAAATTTTACAAGCATTCTGAGGATATTTAGGTACAGAGCTACAAGAAACAGAAAAAAACAAAATAATAAAATAAATTAAATTTCTATTTAAAATCTTCTTTTGCACGCAATAATGCCTTTTCCATTTGCTCTCTTATTTCTGAATCGTCTATGCTTAATGAAGCTGTTTTGAAATCTTGCTTAATTTTTCTAAAAACATCTTCCGTTCCAGCTTCTTTCATATCAGCTTTTATTATTTCCTGAATGTATTGCTTTTTTTCTTCATCAGATTTGTTTAATTTTTCCGATACATATTCCGCTATATATTTGTTAGCACGCGCCTGAATTTTAAATTGCAACTCTTCGTCCCTAGCAAATTTTTTTTCAAAACCTTTTTCTCTTTCTGTAAATTTATCGTTCATGATTTATTAAAGAATAAATAAATCTTTATTATCAAATAAGCAACTACTACGCCCAAAATATTACCAATTAAGTCACCTGGTTGAAATGACCGATTGGGTATTATAAAATGAAAAAATTCAAGTACTACTGCCAGAAAAAACAACCCATACACTAATTTTGGAAAATTATTATCCTTAAAATAAAGAAAAAAACCTAATAACGAAACATAAATGTAATAAACAAAATGATTAATTGTCGTCCCAAAAGGATTTGCTATTAAATTTGGCTGTTGGCGCCAATCACCATAAAAGAAAAATCCCAACAAACTTCCTGGCCAAAGTGAAATAACTATCAAGAAAAATACCGAGATATGAAAAATAATTTTTAAAATTTTGACCATTTTATTAATATACTATAGTTATAATGAGTCGTAATATATTTTTACAAAATGAATAACCTAGTTTTAGTTAGACATGGGCAAAGCCAATGGAATAAGGAGAGAAGATTCACTGGCTGGGCTGATATTGATCTAACAGAACAAGGTAAGTTAGAAGCTGAATATGCGGGTCAATTAATAAAAAAATTAAATATTGAATTTCATGCATATTTTACATCTAAACTGAAAAGAGCCACAAATAGTCTTAATATAATTTTAAAAATTTTAGATAAACCCAAAGCTGAAGTTTTTAAATCAGAAAATTTAAATGAACGCCACTACGGTGGGCTTACTGGACTTAATAAAGACGAAACAATAAAAAAATATGGAGATGAACAAGTTCAAATATGGAGAAGAAGTTTTAATGTATCTCCTCCATCAATGGAGTCTGATCATCCTTATAAAAATAAAATTAATACAAAAATCTCAAGTGAATCATTAGAAGATACCTTTAAACGTGTTATACCTTACTATGATAAAAAAATTGAACCAATACTTGCTTCAAAAAAAAATGTTCTAATTGTTTTTCATGGAAATAGCTGTAGAGCGTTGCTTATGAAAATTTTTCGTATCACAAAATCAAAAATTGATTCTTTTGAAATTCCAACAGGAAATCCATTGTTAATTAGATTTGAAAATAACTTAGTAATAAAAGATTTCAAATATCTCGACGTAAAAAGATCTAAAAAAATAATATTTAATGTTTAAAATCTTTATCTATTAAATCTTTATAAACACTTATATTATTTACATGCAAAAAATTAATATTACTTTTAATTCCACACAATTTATTATTCTCGATAAGTATATTCCAAATTTTATTAATTGAAAAAATTTTTTTTTTGGAGTTTAAAAAAACTTCAGGTCTAATAATTTGAAGACCTGTATAAATATACTTCAAATTATTTTTTTTTCTATTAATTAGATTTTTTTCAAGATTAAAATCACCTTTTAAACTTTTATCAAAACTTTTCTCTTTACTTACAACAAGCATACAGCAACTATTATCTTTATTTGAAAAAAAAACTTTCTCCATTAATTTGAATTCTTTTAAATAATCAGAATTCCATAATGTATCTGGATTAATAGTTATAAATGGTTCATTTAAAAAATGATTAAGAACGTTCAGTATTCCCCCTCCAGTATCCAAAATATTATCTTTTTCTTCTTCAATAATAATTTCCACATTAAATTTTTTTTTATCGATATATTTAATAATCTTACTAGCTAAATAATGAACGTTGATGACTATTTTTTCCACTCCAATTTTTTGAAGAAATGTTATTGTATTAGACAATAATGTTTCTTCATGTATTTTTAATAATGGTTTAGGACAATCCAGAGTTAAGGGATGCATACGTTTTCCAAAACCAGCAGCGAGAATCATTGCTTTTTTAATCATATTTTTATTTTTTCTTTATTTAATTGGTAGAACATAGAAGACACCGGTATATAAAAAATTATTGTTAACAAGAAATAATTCCATTCAATAATGTTTTTTAATTCATTTGGATATTTAAATAAAGGATTAACCCATGGTGAGCCTATAATTATTAGAATAGTCATAAAAGTGATTATTATATAAAAAATGATTAAATATATTATATTTAATTGTAATTTTTTTTCAGATCTCAATAATTTTAATATTTTGATTAAATAAACATGATTAATATAAATATTTACAATATAAAATATTATTGCCAACCTTCTAAGTATTTCAAAAACTGTCCCTTCTCGACCTAGTGCGAAAATATAAATAAGAAGAAAAAAATTTGCTAATAAACCACAAAGTTTAAATTTATTTTCAACTTTATTTAAAAAGAAAAAACTTGATATTTTGAAATAAAATAATACAGAAATTAACATATATAAAGAAAATCCAGATTTAAAAATTTTAATATTTTTTTCTCCCCGTCCTATTTGGCTTACAGAAGCTTTGCCATCTATAAATGGAATAGTAAAAAAATCAGGATAATATTTTGCAATAATTTGAAAACATATAAATAAAGTAACTACGGGTATTGCAAAAAGAAAAAATGATAAAATCGAAATGTATTTATTATTAGACAAATATTTAAAAATGAATTGGTCTTTTATCAACTGCCATGGCAGCTTCCTTAACAGCTTCAGTATGCGTTGGATGTGCATGACAAGTTCTGGCTATATCTTCAGCGCTTGCTCCAAATTCCATAGCAAGAGAAAGTTCAGCAATCATAGTTCCAGCTAATGAACTTATTATTGAAACACCTAAAACTTTGTCAGTTTTTTCATCAACTAACATTTTAACAAAACCCTCTGTTTCAGAATTTACTTTTGCTCTTGAATTTGCCAAAAAAGGAAATTTTCCTATTTTGTATTTTATATTTTCTTTTTTAAGCTGCTCTTCTGTCTTACCCACCATCGCTACTTCTGGCGAGGTATAAATAACTGCTGGTATAACATCATAATTAACATGTCCTGCTTGGCCGGCAATTATTTCTGCAACTGCTATTCCTTCATCTTCTGCTTTATGCGCCAGCATTGGTCCTTTATTTATAACATCTCCAATTGCATAAATATTTTTAATAGATGTTTCAAATTTTTTATTAACTATAATTTTTTTATACTTGTCTAACTTAATTTCTAATTTAGATAAGTCTGAAGTTATATTGGGTTTTCTACCAACTGAAATTAGGACTTTATCACATTCTAATCTTTCTCTTTTTGAACTTTTGTTATTTGTTAAATCTACTACTGCTCTATTTTGTAAAACATTAACTGCTGTAACCTTTGAGTCTAACTTAAAATTAATTCCTTGTTTGCTTAAAATTTTTAAAAATTCTGTAGAAATGTCTTTATCCATTCCTGGTACAATATGGTCTAAAAATTCAATAACGGTAACTTTAGCTCCTAATCTACTCCAAACACTTGAAAGTTCTAAACCAATGTACCCTCCTCCTATAACAATTAATTCTTTTGGAACTTTATCAAAAGAAAGAGCTCCAGTTGATGAAACAATTATTTTTTCATCTATTTTTATTCCAGGTAACGATGTTGGAATAGAGCCTGTCCCTATTACTATATTTTTTGCCTTATAATTTATCTTTTTTCCAGAATTATCTGTAACTATTACTGTATCTTTGTCTGAGATTGATCCTTTACCTTTTAAATGAGTAATTTTATTTTTTTTAAACAGAAATTCTATTCCTTTAGTAAGCATTAACACAGATTTATTTTTGTTATTCATCATCTTAGATAAATTTAGTTTGATGTTACTAGCTTCAATACCTAAATTATTAAATTCTTTTTGTGCTTTTTTATAAATTTCTGAAGTATGAAGTAAGCTTTTTGAAGGTATACAACCAACATTAAGACATGTGCCCCCTAAGGTTTTTTCTTGCTCAACACAAGCTGTTTTTAATCCTAATTGAGCAGATCTTATAGCGCAAACGTAGCCACCGGG
Source organism: uncultured Pelagibacteraceae bacterium (assembly GCA_902567945.1). Taxonomy (GTDB): domain Bacteria; phylum Pseudomonadota; class Alphaproteobacteria; order Pelagibacterales; family Pelagibacteraceae; genus AG-414-E02. The sequence goes on from CACFOC010000018.1 coordinate 8,867, forward strand.
GCCAGATCCGATTACAATTACATCAAAATTATTATTCATTATTAAAGATCTAGAAATAGTCTTCGCGGCTCTTCAAGGCACTCCTTGATAGTTTTTAAAAAAGAAACAGCTTCTTTGCCATCAATTATTCTGTGATCGTAGGATAATGCTAAATACATAATTGGTCTTATAACAATATTACCATCCTTAACTACGGGTCGATTTACAATATTATGCATGCCTAAAATACCTGTTTGGGGTGGATTTAAAATTGGAGTAGATAGCATTGATCCATAAATTCCACCATTACTTATAGTAAAAGTTCCTCCTTGAAGATCGTTAATTGTAATTTTTCCTTTTCTAGCCTTTTCAGACAGTAAAAAAATGTTTCTTTCTATGTCTGCAAAAGAAAGCTCGTCAGCTTTTTTAAGTACCGGGACCACAAGTCCTTTATCTGTCCCAATTGCAATAGATATATTATAATAATTCTTATAAACTATATGATCGTTTTCTATTTCAGCATTTACTGCTGGAAAATTTTTTAATGCAACAACTGCAGCTTTGACAAAAAATGACATAAAACCTAGCTTAACAGAATATTTTTTTTGAAAATCTTCTTGATAATCTTTTCTCATTTGCATAATAGTCTGAACATCAACCTCATTAAATGTTGTCAGCATTGCTGCACTTTCTTGTGCTTCTTTTAGTCTTTTGGCTATAGTCATTCTTAATCTTGTCATTTTTACCCGTTCTTCTGGTCCATGAGTAGCCTGTCTTTTGGATGGCTGTGGTATATTGCCCATTAAATTAATTAAGTCCCCTTTAGAAATTCTACCTTCTCTTCCTGTTCCTTCTATATTTGTTATATCAATATTATTTTCCTCAACAATTTTTCTCACAGCTGGTGATAAATTTCTTTTAGTTTTAGGCGGAATATATCTACTATCCTTAGCTCCATTATTTAAATTTTCTTCGGAATTTTTAATATCTGCCAAAGTGCTTAGGATTAATGGTTTTTCTTTTTTGCTTTCCTCTTTTTCCTGGTTAACTAATTTTAAAGTTTTTGGTTTCTTTAAATTGTTTTTTTTAATTTTTTTTGAATTTTCACTATCTTTTTTTAGAGAGGTCTTTTGAATTTCACTCTTTTCATTTGAATTATCATGTTTAGTAGAATCTGATTTTCCTTCGTTAACAATACCTAGTAATGAGCCTACTTCAACAGTTGTACCTTCTTTAACTTTAATCGAAGATAGAGTTCCTTCTTGCGGTGACGGTACTTCAATATTTACTTTGTCTGTTTCTAGCTCAACTAGAGGCTCGTCTGAATCTACTTTGTCTCCTACTTGCTTTAGCCATTTTGAAACAGTTGCTTCTGTTACCGATTCACCTAATGATGGCACTAAAATTTGATTCGTCATATTATTTAACTAAGTACCTTTTCTATTATTTCCTTTTGCTGTGCAAGATGTTTTTTTGCATGGCCAGTTGCAGGAGATGCTGCTGGTTTTCTTCCAATATATTTAATCTCTTTATTTTCTGCTTTTATATAGTCTAGACTCCATTGAATATAATTTCTAGCACTGTTCCATGCTCCCATATTTTGTGGTTCTTCTTGACACCAATAAAATTTAGCTTTCTTACTAAATCTTTTCAACTCTCGCGCAAGTGTTTTGACAGGAAAAGGATATAATTGTTCAATTCTAATAAAAAAAACTTCATCATTTTTTATTTTTTCTCTAGCTTCAAGAAGATCAAAATAAATTTTTCCTGAACACATAATTACTTTTTTTATTTTTTTGTCTTTTTTAAGTTCGATTAAACCATATTTTTTAAAATCAGCATGATCAATAAGCACTCTATGGAATGTATTTTCTTTAGTAAAATCCTCTATATTAGAGGTGCATCTTTTATTTCTTAAAAGGGATTTTGGTGTCATGATTATTAGAGGTTTTCTAAAATCTCTATGTATTTGTCTGCGTAAAGCATGAAAATAATTTGCTGGGGTTGTACAATTTATAACTTGGATATTTTCTTGAGCACATAATTGTAAAAATCTTTCTAATCTTGCTGAAGAATGCTCCGGCCCTTGTCCTTCATAACCATGTGGCAACAACATTACTAAACCATTTGCTCTCGCCCATTTTCTCTCAGCAGATGTAATAAATTGATCTATTATAATTTGAGCACCATTTGCAAAATCTCCAAATTGAGCCTCCCAAACTACTAATGTAGTTGGTTCTGATAACGCATAACCATACTCAAAGCCTAGAACAGCCATTTCTGAGAGCAAACTATCAATTACTTCATATCTTTTTTGTGTTTTAGAAATACTATTCAATGGAGTGTAGTAGGTATTATCTGTTTGATCTCTAAGTACTGAGTGGCGCTGGCTAAAAGTGCCCCTTCCAGAATCTTGTCCGCAAAGCCTAACTGGGTATTTTTCATCTAATAATGTAGCAAATGCTAATTGTTCTGCTGTAGCCCAATCAAAACCTTTGCCTGTAAGAAACATTTTCTTCTTATTCTCAAATATTTTTTTAATTGTAGGATGGGCGTTAAAATTATTTGGAATATATGTAATTTTTTCGCCAACTTTTTTTATTTTATTTAGCGATACGCCCGTAATTCCTCTTTTGTCTTTTCCTTTTTCAGGTTTGTATCTTGACCAAACACCTTCGTACCATTCCATTTTTGGTTTATATTCTTTTGCTGTTTTAAATTGTTCCTCGAGAAGATTTTTAAAATTATTTTTCATACTAGTAAATTCTTCTTGGTTAATAGTTCCTTCTTTAATTAATTGGCTTGCATAAATATTAAGCGCTGTTGGATGTTGTTTGATTCTTTTATACATCATCGGTTGGGTAAACGATGGTTCGTCGCCTTCATTATGGCCGAATCTTCTATAACAAATAATATCTATAACTACATCTCGGTTAAATTTTTGTCTAAATTCCATTGCAATCTTTGCTGTATGAACTACAGCTTCAGGATCATCAGCATTTACATGTAAAATCGGCGCATCAACCATTTTTGCTAAATCTGATGGATAAGGAGAGGATCTTGCGAATCTAGGATTTGTAGTAAATCCTATCTGATTGTTAACAATAATGTGTATCGTTCCGCCGGTGTTGTGACCAGGAAGTCCTGACATTGCAAAACATTCGGCAACAACTCCTTGTCCAGCAAATGCGGCATCCCCATGAATTAAAATTGGTACCACTTTTTTTCTTTCTTTATCATTATGAAAAAATTGTTTAGCGCGCGTTTGACCTAATACTACCGGATTGATAGCTTCAAGATGTGAAGGATTATCCGCTAAAGAAATATGAACGAGATTACCATCGAATTCTCTATTTGATGAAGCTCCCAAATGGTACTTAACATCTCCCGTAGAATCGACACTAAAAGAAGCATACTCCCCAGCAAACTCGTTAAACATTCTTTTATATGATTTCTGCAAAACATTGGCTAAAATATTTAATCTCCCCCTGTGAGGTTGACCTATTTTAATTTCTTTAACTCCTAGTTGTCCTCCTCGTTTTATTATTTGTTCTAATGCTGGTATTAAAGCTTCACCACCATCAATACCAAACCTTTTTGTGCCTACAAATTTTTTAGCTAAAAATTTTTCAAAACCTTCAGCTTGTATCAATTTATTTAAGATAGCTTTTTTACCATTTTCAGTAAATTTTATATGATTTTCTTTTTTTTCCATTCGCTCTCTAAACCATACTTTTTCAACTGGATCTGAAATATGCATGTATTCTACTCCGATAGTGGAACAGTATATTTTTCTAAAAAATGAAAGAATTTCATTGATAGTTGCATACTTTTTATCCATATATGCGCCTACATAAATTTTTTTGTTATAATCTTCTTTTTTAAAACCATGGTCTGCTGGATGTAAATCTTCAAGATATTTTCTTTCCATCATTCCAAGGGGATCAAGATTTGCAATGAGGTGGCCTCGAATCCTATATGCTCTTATTAAAGCTATGGCTTTGACTGATTTTTCTTTTTCAAAATTCTCTTCTGAAGTTACCGGAGTGTTAACTGAAGAAATCTTGGCATCTTCTAAAATTTTTTCCTCTATAATGTTTTCTATATCATTATTTTTGCTTGGGGCCCAGCTAGGACCTAATATCTCTTTTAATATATCTTCCTGATTTTCATTTAATCCATCAAAAAACTCTTTCCAACTCAGTGGAATAGAATCTGAATTTTTCAGATACTTTAAATAAATTTCTCTAATAAAAGTACTATTTGCACTTTGCAAGAATGAAGTTTTCTCTAAAATTATATTATTTCCGTTTGATTTCATTGTATTAAAATAAAACTTATATTATTATAAAATCGTTAAAACTATCTTGCAAGTTTGTCATACAAAGTTTTGCCAATTTCAGCTGGCGATTCAGCTATTGTAATGCCACAGGATCTCATTTTTTCTATTTTATCTTCTGCACTACCCTTGCCACCTGAAATAATTGCTCCTGCATGACCCATGCGTCTACCTGGAGGGGCTGTTTTGCCTGCTATAAAACCGACAATAGGTTTTTTAATTTTCGAATGTTTAATAAACTCAGCTGCCTCTTCTTCGCTATTGCCACCTATTTCTCCTAATATTAGAATTGATTTAGTCTCTTCGTCTTTAAAAAAAAGTTCTAAAGAATCGACAAAACTTGTGCCTATAATTGAATCCCCGCCTATCCCCAAAACTGAAGATTGGCCTAAGCCATTTTCACTCGTTTGCGCCACAGCTTCATAAGTAAGTGTTCCAGATCTAGACACTATTCCGCAAGAACCTTTCTTATGTATATTGCCAGGCATAATACCAATTTTGCATTCGTCTGGAGTAATAATACCAGGGCAATTAGGACCTATTAAACGAGATTTTGATTTAACTAATTTTTCTTTGACTCTAACCATCTCTAATGTGGGTATCCCCTCGCTGATACAAACAATTAAAGGTACCTCGTTTTCAATTGCTTCAATAATTGCTAGTGTTGCAAATTTAGCTGGCACATAAATCATTGTTGCATTAGCTTTGGTTTTTTTTATTGCCTCCTCAACCGTATCGAATACTGGTTTACCTAAATGAACTTGTCCTCCTTTTTTTGGAGTTACTCCGCCCACCAAATTAGTTCCATACTCAATGGCCTGCTTAGAATGAAAAGTGCCATGCGAACCAGTAAAGCCCTGACAAATTACTTTTGTATTTTTATTAACCAAAATCGACATTTTATTTAGCTGCCTTTACAATTTTTTTTGCTGCTTCAGATAAATTATTTGCAGATATAATTTTTAAATTAGATTTTTTTAAAATTTCATTTCCTAACTTAACATTTGTACCAGCTAATCTGACTACCAGTGGTATAGATAGGTTAACTTCTTTTGCGGCATCAACTACACCCTGAGCAAGAACATCACATCTCATAATACCACCAAAAATATTTATTAAAATTCCTTTAACGTTTTTATCTGATAAAATTATTTTAAATGCAGCAGATACCTTTTCCTTTGAGGCGCCACCACCCACATCGAGAAAATTGGCTGGCTCTGATCCATACAATTTAATAATATCTAGAGTTGCCATAGCTAATCCTGCCCCATTAACCATACACCCAATATTTCCATCAAGTTTAATGTAAGACAATTCATGTTTACTTGCTTCTAGTTCAATCGGATCAATTTCGTTGGGATCCTTTAATAGTTGAATATCTTCATGACGATAAAGTGCATTATCATCAAAATTAATTTTTGCATCCAAGCAGAATAAATCTTCGTCCTTAGTCAAAACTAGTGGATTTATTTCAATTAAACTTGCATCCTTTTCAATTAACAATCGATAAATTGATTTTACAAGTTCAGATGCTTTGTGTTTTGTTTTTTCTGATAAATTAAAAGGGTTAATTATTTTTTTTATTTCTTCGTCTTTGATTGATCTTGATGAGCCAAGTTTCACCGTAACAATTTTTTCGGGACTTTCTTTTGAAATTTTTTCAATATCCATTCCACCTTCAGAACTGGAAATAAATGCAATTTTAGCACTTGATCTATCAATTAAACAGGATAAATAAAATTCCTTACTTATGTTAAGTGTTTCTTCTATATACAATCTCTTAACTACTTTTCCTTCTGGACCAGTTTGGGGGGTAACTAATTTTTTTCCATACAAAAATTGGGCTTCTTTTTTTAATTCTTCTGTGCCATTTACTATTTTTATGCCTCCGGCCTTACCTCTGCCTCCTGCGTGAATTTGGGCTTTTAAAACAACTTTTTTTGTTTTTAGTTTTTTAAATTTTTCCTCTATCTCACTA
>CACFOC010000019.1 GCA_902567945.1 uncultured Pelagibacteraceae bacterium
TAAAAAACAACTCCTAAATGATAAAAAAGAATTATCTGAACATCTTATGCTTTTAGATCTAGGAAGAAATGATGCTGGCAAAGTTTCAAAAATTAATTCTGTAAAAGTAACAGAACAATTTAAAATTGAGAAATACTCTCACGTAATGCATATAGTTTCAAATGTTGTGGGAAATTTTGATAATAAAAAATCTTTACTAGATACAATGTTAGCAGGTTTTCCTGCTGGAACTGTTACTGGAGCACCTAAAATCAGAGCAATGGAAATTATTGATGAATTAGAAAAATCTAAAAGAAAAATGTATGCAGGATCTATTGGATATTTTTCTGCAAATATGAATTTTGATACCTGTATAGCTTTAAGAACTGCTTTAATAAAAAATAATAAATTTTATATTCAGTCTGGTGCTGGTATAGTTGCTGATAGTTCTCCTGAAAAAGAATATATAGAAACAGTAAATAAAGCAAAAGCATTAATAAGCTCATTAAGATAGATATGAAAATTTTATTAATAGATAACTACGATAGTTTTACTTATAATCTCTATCACTACCTTTCTTCACTAAAATGTAAAGTTGATGTTTATAGAAATGACAAAATAGATGTGTCAGAAATAAAAAAAAATAAATATAAAAAAATAGTAATTTCACCAGGTCCTGGAAACCCTTCGCAAGCTGGAAATTGTCTTAGAATAGTAAAATCTCTTTATAAAACAATACCAATGCTTGGTGTTTGTTTGGGTCATCAAATTATAGGTCAAGCATTTAAATCTAAAATAGTTGTTGCAAAGAAATTAATGCACGGAAAAACCAGTCTAATAAAACATAGTGGGAAAGGTATTTTTAAGGGTATTATCAAAGTAATATCCGCAACAAGGTATCATAGTTTAATTATAGATAATAAAAATCTTAGCAAAGATTTAATAGTTACTGCAGAAACTAAAGATAAAATAATTATGGGAGTAATGCATAAAAAATATAATATACATGGTGTTCAATTTCATCCAGAAAGTATTAAAACTCCCGAAGGTATGAAATTATTAAAAAATTTTTTAAATTATAAATAAATGGAAAAATTCCTAAAAAAATTAGAAAATAAAGAGAATCTTAGTTTTGAAGAAAGTAAAGCTGCGTTTGAAATTTTAATGAATGGTAAAGCTTCAGAGGATGAAATATATAGTTTTTTAACTCTATTATCAGACAAAGGTGAAGTTGCTGACGAAATAGCTGGTGGGGTATTCGTTTTAAGAAATAAATCAAAAAGAGTAAATGTTAAAAATTGTATTGATACCTGTGGAACAGGTGGTGATGGTAAAAATACATTAAACATATCAACTGCCTCAGCTTTATTATTAGCAAGTATGAATACTAAAGTTGCAAAACATGGAAATAAAGCTGTTTCTTCAAAGTGTGGTTCAGGTGATGTTCTTGAGGCATTAAACATAAAAATTAATTTAGAACCAAAAGATATAGAAAATCAAATTAAAAAAAATAATTTTGGTTTCATGTTTGCTCCAAATTATCATAACGCAATGAAATATGTGGGCCCAACAAGAAAAAAAATTGGAAAAAGAACGATATTTAATATGATTGGTCCATTAAGTAGCCCGGCCTTAGTTGAAAGACAGGTCATCGGAGTTTTTGATAAAAAATTACTAAAAGTTTTTGCAAATGCATTAAATAATTTAAATATAAAATTTGCATGGATTGTAAATAGTGAAGATGGCTTAGATGAAATATCTCCTTATGCTAAAACTAATGTTGTGCAATTAAAAGATAAAGAGATTTCTGATATTATAATTAATCCTGAAGAATTAAATGTAAATGCAGATAAATTTGATAATTTAGTAGGAGCTGATGCTAAATTTAATGCCGACAAAATGATTAATATATTTAAAGGTGAGGATAATGATTTTTCGAAGGCTGTTTGTTTAAATGCTGCAGCAGGTCTTATTGTTTCGGAAAAATATTTAAAGTTCGATGATGCGTACGAAAATGCTAGAAAACAAATATTAAGTGGAAAAACATATGAACATCTAATAAATATTAAAAATGTCTAATAATATACTTAATAAAATAATTAATAAAAAAGCACAAAGACTAGGTGAGTTAAAAAAAACAATTTCAATTGAGTCATTAAAAGAAAAAATTGACCAAAATACAACTTACCTTGATTTTAAGAAAAAAATAGAAAACAATATTGCAAACGATAAAATATCACTTATTGCAGAAATTAAAAAAGCAAGTCCTTCTGCAGGCATAATAATTGATAATTATAATCCTGTAGACATTGCTAAAATATATTTAGATAATAAAGCTACTTGTCTATCTGTTCTTACTGAAGAAGATTTTTTTTTTTAGGTAATATTATTCATATGCATAAAATTAAACAAAAAATTAATTTACCTATACTCTGTAAAGATTTTTTTATTGATCCATTTCAAGTTTATCTTGCTAAAAGTTATGGAGCTGATGCAATCTTGATTATACTTGCTGGAATTACTGAAAAAATAGCTAATGAATTGTATGAAAGTGCATTAAAATTAAATATGTCAGTGATTATTGAAGTTCATACGATTGATGAGGCAAAAAATTCTATAAAGTTTAAAAACGCTTTAATTGGTATTAACAATAGAAATCTTAAAACTTTAGAAACTGATATGAATACAACTTATAATATTCATGATGTTTTAACTTCTCATAAAGGACCTTTGATTTCAGAAAGCGGTATTAAAACAAAAGAGGATCTTTTAGAAATTGCTAAAAAAACTAAAATTAAAACCTTTTTAATAGGTGAATCACTTCTAAAGAATTTAGATAAAAATTCGATTTTCTCAGTTCTTTGATTAAATAAGCCTTAATTTTATTGACTTTTAATCTATTGTAGAATCAAAAGAACTTTTGTAGAACAATAAATGTACGATATTTGTTCTATGCTAACTAAAAAACAAAAAAACCTGCTTTTATTTATAAATAAGAAAATTAGATCTACAGGTGTTTCTCCTTCATATGAAGAAATGAAGAATTCACTAAACCTTAAATCAAAATCTGGAATACATAGACTTATTTCAGCTTTAGAAGAAAGAGGGTTTATAAAAAGACTTGCTCATAAAGCTAGGGCGTTAGAAGTACTAAAACTGCCTGAAACTGCTAGCGCTAACGATATTTATAATTCTTTTTCGCCTAGTGTAATAAGAGGTGGTCTAGATTCGGAAAATAATAAAAAAAGAGGCACCCATGAAATTCCTGTATTAGGTAAAATCGCTGCTGGAACTCCAATTGAAGCAATACAAAATGAAGTCAGTAGAGTTTCTATACCAGAAGAACTTAGTAAAAATGGTGAACATTTTGGATTAAAAGTTTCGGGAGATTCTATGATTGAAGCTGGAATAAATGATGGTGACACTGTTATTGTTAAAAAATCTAATACAGCTAACAACGGACAAATAGTAGTTGCTTTGATAGATGATCATGAGGCAATGCTTAAAAGATTAAGAAGAAAAGGTAAAGTGATAGCGCTTGAGAGCGCTAACAAAAGATATGAAACCAAGATTTTTGGACCTGATCGAGTTAAAGTTCAAGGAGTATTGGTATCTTTATATAGAAACTTCCAGTAAAATAGTCTAATAATATTTAATGAGTTCTGTAGCAACAAGATTTGCTCCTTCACCTACTGGTCCATTACACATTGGAGGCGTAAGAACTGCTTTATTTAATTGGTTATATTCAAAAAATAAAAAAGGTAAATTTTATTTAAGAATTGAAGATACTGATAAAGAAAGATCTAAAGAAGAATATAAAAAAACAAATTATAGAATCCCTTAAGTGGATTGGAATTAATCATGATGATAAAGAATATATTCAATCTAAAAACATCAACAAACACAAAGAAATAGCTAAAGAACTTTTAAAAAAAGGTTTTGCTTATAAATGCTACTGTTCTGTAGATGAAATAAAAGAACAAAAAGAAAAAGCTAAAAAAAAAGGAATTCCTTTTGTTTATAATAGAAAATGGAGAGATGCAAAAAATCTAGAAATTCCGAAAAATGTTGAACCGGTAGTAAGATTTAAAAGTAAGATTAGTGGAAATGCTATAATAAAAGATTTAGTGCAAGGCGAAATCAATATATCAAATTCCATTATTGAAGATTTTGTAATTTTAAGGAATGATGGTTCACCTACATATCAATTATCTGCTGTTGTTGATGATCATTCAATGAATATAACTCACGTGATAAGGGGCGATGACCATAAAATAAATACATTTAAACAAAAACAAATTTATGAAGCTATGAATTGGAAATTACCTGAATTTGCACATATTCCATTAATACATAGTGAAGGTGGATCAAAATTATCAAAACGAGACAAAGCTTCTACGGTAGATGATTATATTAAAATGGGTATTTTGCCAGACGCTCTGAGAAACTATTTGTTACGTTTAGGCTGGTCGCATCAAGACAAAGAAATATTTAGTCAGGAAGAAAGTATAAATCTCTTTAATTTAAAAGGAATAGGCAAATCGCCCTCTAAGCTAGATATGTCTAGAATATTATCTTTAAACGAACATTATATAAAACATATGGATGAAAAAAAATTATTTAATTTTTTAAAAATTTATTGTGTAACATTTAGAAAAGAAATAGATAATTCTAAAGAAAAAAAACTATTTTCTTCTATGAATTTTTTAAAAAATAAAGCAAAAACATTAGATAACATATATAATAATGCTCAGTATATTCTCAATGATATAATTAAAATTTCACCAGATGATTTAAAACTTTTAGATGAATTTTCTAAAAAAGTTATAAAAGATTTTACAAGTGCATTTGAAAAAATCTCAATAATAAATAAAGAATCTCTTGAAAAGATTGTTAATGAATTAATTAATAAACATAAAACAAATTTTAAAGGAATAGGACAGCCCTTAAGAATAGCCTTAACTGGATCTAAATTTGGTCCTGGTCTTTATGATATTGTTTTATCTCTGGATAAAAATGTAACTATAAAAAGATTAAAAATGATTGAGTAAAACTTTACTTGCTATCTCTGAAGATTTTTCAGTTTTAAAATTTCTAATTATTTCTTGTGATTTTGTAATTTGCTTATTTAAAGCATCCTTATCATTTAAAAGTTTATTTACAATATTATATATATTTTCTGGGCTGCATTTTGATTGAAGTAGTTCTGGTATTACTTCTTCATCAGCAGCAATGTTAATGATGTTTGCAAATTTTACTTTAACCAACATTTTTACAATAAAAAAATTAACTATTCCCATTTTATAAATAATAACTGAGGGTATCCTGGCATTACAAATCTCTAAGGAAATTGTTCCAGATTTAGCTATTGCGAAAATAGATGATTTAAGTATATGAGATTTAATTTTCTCATTATTGATAACTGCTGAATTTTTAAATTCCTCTTTAAGCAAAAGATTATGAATAAATTTAATATGTTCTGATGTTGAATGAAAAACAAAAAATAAATCTTTATAACTGTTATTCATTATTTTTATAAATTTAAATAAAATTGGAGTTAAAACCTTAATTTCAGACATTCTGCTACCTGGGTAAATTGAGAAAATTTTTCTGCCATCTTTAATTATTTGGCTAATATCAACTTTACTTTTATTTTGTTCTTCAAGCAAAGGGTGTCCTGTAAAGGTAGATTGAATGCCCTCTTTATCAAAATATTTCTTTTCAAAAGGAAACAATAATAAAATGTGATCTAAAAATAATTTTAATTTTTTTATTCTATTTTTTCTCCAGACCCAAATTTGCGGAGCAACAAAATGAATTGTTTTAATATTTGGTCTTATTTTTTTAACTTTTTTTGCTACTCTTAGTGTAAAATCTGGACTATCTACAGAAAATAAAATGTCAGGATTAAATTCGATAATTTTATCTACAGTTTCATTAATTTTTCTCCTAATTTTAAAAATATTTAGCAAAACTTTTGTAAATCCTAGATAGGTTACTTCACTCAAATTGTAGATAGTTTTTATACCCAAAGATTCTAGATGCTCACCTCCAACCGAAAGATAATCAATTTCAGGATTTGAAGATTTTAATTTAAAAACAACTTTAGCTGCAAGCTTATCTCCTGAAGATTCTCCCGTGAGAATAAATATTTTTCTACTCATTTTATATCGCGCAAATAAACATATTTTTTTTATTAGCAATTTTAATACACTTAAATTTATCTAAAAGAATATTTTGATTTGCTTTTAGAACAACACCTTTAAGACCAATTTTTGAACATTTATTAATTGTTTTGATACCAACTGTAGGTAAATCAACTCTCAGATCTTGATTTGATTTGGGAAATTTTAAAAGTATTCCTTTTTTCTGTGTTTTGCCAGAAACTTTTTTAAGGATTTTATTAGCTCGATCTAACATTGAATCTGTGCCTTTTTGATCCTCAACAGCAATTATAATTCCATTGCTTACTACAATTGATTGACCAACATTATGTAATTTCATATCTTTTATAATTTTTTTTCCCGATTATTATGTCTTTTTTACTAGAAAAATCTATTTGCCTCTTAGTACAAATGCCTCTACGTAAAACTAGCTCAGGATTAAAATAAACTTGATTTAAAACTCTTATTTTTTCCTTGTTAAAAATCTTTATAATTTCTTTTATGATATAAGCATCACCTTTCTTTGAACTACTAATTATTTTTGGTAAATATAATAACGCTTTGAGATCAAATTTAGTTTTTGAAAAATTAGGTCTATTAATTCTGCCCGCAAAAATTACTTTTTTACAATCATTTTTTTTTAATATAGATATAGCTTTGCCTAATTGCCCAAGCGAGAGAGAATAAGAATTTTTATCCCTCCTGAATATTTTATTTTTTTGAGATATCGATAATTATATAATTCTTTTTATATAACTTAAGTTTCTTTATTATATAATTACCTATATTAGTATCTCCAAGTATTAACCCAATCATGATTAATTTTCTAGAGGAGTGCAGATCGGTCTTTTTTTATCTTTCGATATAAAGTCAATCACTTCTTTTATTAATTTATTATCTTTAAATTCACCATTAATTTTATCTAGATTTTCGTGTAAGTTCATACTTGAAAAAATTTTTTTATAAGCATCTCCCAATTCAATTATAGTTTTATTTTCATATTTGTTTCTTCTTAGACCAATCAAATTTAATCCTTTTAAATAATTTCGGTTTCCAAAAGAGAGACCAAATGGAATTATATCCTTAAGCACTCCTGTCATTCCTCCAACCATTGCTAAACGTCCAATTCTTGTATGTTGTTGAACTGCTGAATTTCCTCCTATAATTACAGAATCTTCTATAATCGCATGTCCACCTAAGGGAACGTTGTTGGCTATAACAACATTGTCACCAACCTTACAATCGTGAGCTACGTGGGAAGAAATCATGAGTAAACAATTATTGCCGATCGTAGTTAATCCTCCGCCACCTTCGGTTCCAGGATTAATTGTAACATATTCTCTAATTACATTTTTATTGCCTATTATTAGGGTATTTTTTTCACCTTTATATTTTAAATCTTGAGGATCAGTACCAATACTAGCAAAAGGATAAATTTTTGTTTCTGATCCAATTTTAGTATTTCCAGAAATATTAACATGAGAAAATATTTCTACATTCTCACTTATTTCAACATTTGGTCCTATAACTGAATATGGTCCTATTTTAACATTTTTTGAAATTTTTGCTTTTTTATCAATTATAGCAGTTTTATGAATCATATTACTTTCTATCGACTATAGTTGCTGACCATTGAGCTTCGGCCATTTTTTTTTCATTTATTCTTGCTACACCTTTATACTTCCAAACACGTCCGTGAGATCTTATTGCTTCAATATCCAAACAAAGTTCACAATTAGGTATAACTGGGTTTCTAAATCTAGCTTTTTCGACACTCATTAAATAGACTAATTTATTCTCATATTCTTTGGGGTCTATTCCATAAGCTGTTAAAGCTGCTGCTGCTTGACCAAAAGCTTCAACGATTAAAACACCTGGCATAACTGGTTGTTCGGGAAAGTGGCCTTGGACAAAAAAAGAATCCTTTCTAACATTTACAATTGCGGTAGCAGATTTTAGATGGACTATATTTGTTAATTTTTCAATCAACAACATAGGTTCTCTATGTGGCAACAAACTTTCTATTTTTTTTTTATCTATTGTATCACTTTTCATTTATTTTTTTTCTGAGTTTAGTAAAATCTTTTAACGGAATTGCTGGATAGCCCATAACCTGATAATTATCTGGAATATCATTTATAACACCACTTCCTCCACCAATTTTTACATTACTACCAATCTTTAAATGGCCAGATATACCAGCTTGACCACCTATAAGGACATTATCTCCAATTATCGAACTGCCTGCGAAACCAACTTGGGCTGCTATCATACAATTTTTTCCAATTTGAACATTGTGAGCAACATGGACATGGTTATCAAGAAAAGTATTTTTTCCAATAATTGTATTTGAAAGCGATCCTCGATCTATCGTATTATTAGCTCCAATCTCAACACCATCTTCTAATATAACTTTACCAACATGAGGTGTTCTAGTATTTTTATTTCTATTGGGTATGAAACCAAACCCTTTGTTTCCAATTCGCGATCCATCTTGAATGTAAACATTATTTAAAATTAAGGAATTTCTTATACTAACGAAAGATCCAATAACACAATTTTCTCCTATATTAACATTGCTTTCAATAATAGTATTGCTTGAAATGCTAGAATTTTTTCCAATTTTAACATTTTTCCCAATCAAAATATTTTTACCAAATTTAACGTCTTTATATAAATTTTTTAAATCTTCTGAAGGAACTAAATTTTCATCTGGAAAATCAATATCAGCTTTAGGATAAAATAATCTAGCTGCATGCGTAACAGCAAATAAGACATTTTTAACATCAAGTTTTATACACTTCTCAGGAAGAAATTTTATAAGATTAGATGTTGTTATACACGCTGCTGCTTTTGTTTTTGAAGATAATTCTTGATATTTGCTAGAATTTAAAAAAGTTAAATCATGATCGCCTGCGGATTCTAATGATTCTAAACTTTTTATTTTAAAGTTATCATTTTGAGAAAAATCTCCGTTATATCCAATAGCTTTAATTATATCCTTTAAAGAGAAAGGACCCTTTCTTTCAAAAAACTGATTGGTCTTCATTTTATTTTAATTCTAATGACGAGATTTTTTTATTTAATTCTTCAACTATTAATTTAGTAATATTAGTACCTTCAGTAGATCTAACAACATTAATACTATCGATGACCAGTGAAATATTATTTTCAGCCATATAACTTTCTAAAATTGGATCTAAAGCTTTCAGTAATTGTGTTCTAGCGTTTGCTCTTTTTTTTGCTACATTGTTTAAAGCAACTTTTCTACTATTTTGAAAATCACCAACTTTTTTTCTTAATTCATCTGACTTTTTTTTGTATTCTTCTTTAGATAATTCTGATTTTTTAGATATCAAGTCCAACTCGTCTGCCTTAAGTTTTTTTTGAGCCTCAAGAAATTTTTTTTGGTCCTTTTTTACAGTATTTTGTAATTGCTCCTGAGCATTTTTTCCAGCATTACTTTCGTTTAAAATATATTTCATATTAATATATGCAATTTTTTGTTCCGCAAAAGCATATGTACAAACAAAATATAAAAATGTAATTACAAATAATTTTACTAAATGTTTCACTAAAATGAAGTTCCTAGTCTAAAATTAAAAAATTCCGTTTCGTCAGTGGATTGCTTTGATATAGCTTGTGCTAAAGTAAAATTAAGTGGTCCCACAGCTGTGTATACATTTGCGCTAATACCCACTGAAGATCTTAGCTTGCTTGCATCATCTATTCCACTGGAATAATCAACCCCCCATAAATTCGCGGTGTCAATAAATAAACCGATATCTGTTCTAGTCGCTTCTGGTAAAAGATTAGGTAATTGTGTCTCATAACCTATAGCTGTGGCGTAGTTTCCTCCAACCCAGTCTACACCATCCTTTGGACCCATTCTACCAGTTTTAAATCCTCTTAATTTTCTTCCTGGAATAAATAATCTACTTGTTAATTTAACATCATCATCTACGCCATGTATACTTCTGGCATAAACTTTTAGAGATCCAATGACATTATCTGAAAAGTTGTTATAACGTTTAACATCTAATCCATTTAATATGTAAGAAGAATCCATAACAATTGGTAATATTTGTGTAAATTTTGCTATATATCCTTCAGTCGGTTTAAAAACTTGATTTCTTGTGTCGTGTGTAACTCCATACATAAAATCTAAATTAGTGTAAGTACCATCCATTTTTTTTATTGCACTAGAAGCACTACTTTCAACATCAATAGTTTCATAAGATATAAGAATAGATGGTGATAAATATACATCTTTATACTGTTCAAATTGTGTTCCAAGGGTAAAACCTGTTTTATCACTTTCAAAACCAGAGGTTTCTGTTTTATCAGAAGCGGAAATATCAAGAGATCCATAAACTGCGTTATCAGAATATTTGTAATTTGGATTATTTATAGAAATAGATCCGCTTACAGATTCGGTTGACATGTTTAGTGTTGAATCCAGCTTCATACCTCTTCCTAACCAGTTATTTTCTTTAACTGAAAACATAAATGAAGTTCCGTCAGTTCCTATTCCGGCTCCAGCAGCAATTTCTCCTGTGGCTTTTTCTTCTACGGAGATATCTAAAACTTTTAAATCAGGCGAGGTACCTTCAGATATTTTTTCCTCAACACTAGCAAATATATTTCTTGCTTTAAGTCGATTAATAGATTTGTTAACTAACAATGCACTATAGGGGTCTCCTTCATCTACTAGTAATTCACTTCTAATTACTGAATCATTAGTAACATTATTACCGGCTATATTAACTCTTTCGATTATAAATTTTTTCCCTTCATAAATATTAATTACAACTTCAACTCCATTACCTGATAAAGTTTCATTAACACTATGATTAACAAATTGTAATTCTTTTTGTTCGGTTAGTTCGTCAATACTTTCTAGTAATTCTGTTAATTTGGCTCTAGAATAATCTTGCCCAATAATTTCATTAAAATTTTCTTCTAATGATGCAAAAGCAGATTGATCCAAACCTTCGCTAACTTTTGCTGAAATTTTTTGAAACTTGTATCTTTTGCCAGAATTAATACTGTATGTTAAAACAAATCCATTACCTTCGGAGTATTCAACATTACTAGAAGTAATATCGACTTCATAATAACCTCTATTTTTATAAAAATTTTCTAATAATCTTAAGTCTAAATCTATACGTTGTTCATTAAGGTATACATTTTTAGATATAAACTTCCAAAATCTTGATTCTTCAGAAGTAACAACATCTCTTAAAGTTCTATCTCTAAATTTTTTATCTCCTAAAAAATATATTTTTGAAATTTTAGCTTTTTCTCCTTTATCAATTACATAGGTAAGATTAACTCTATTATTCGTTAATTTTTCTAAATGTGCATCAATTTTTACAAAATAAAAGCCTAAGGATCTATAAAATGCTTTTACTATATTAATATCTGCCTCTAGAAAATTTTCTAAATATGAAGTTTTTTCTCTTAATGTTAATAATTCAGAAATTTTTTCTTTGTATTTATTCGCCTTCTCACCATCAAATTTTACAGTATTAATTATTGGATTTTCAACAACTTTTATACTTAACAAACCATTTTCTAAACTCATCGTAATGTTAGAAAAAAAATTTGAACTATAAAGTTTTTTTATAATTAAACTAACATCATCAGATTCATAGTTGTCTCCAATTATAATATCACCAAAAATTATTATACTTTCCTTAGTAATTCTTTTGTTTCCTTCTACCTCAACTTTATTAATTATTTCTGCTTGAGATGCCAAACTTAAAGATAGCAAAATAGGTAAAAAAATAAAAAAATTTTTTATAAATTTGATCATAAAGCTTTACTTTACACACAAACCGAGAGTTTTCAATCTAGCCCATTTATCAGCAATTAGTATGTCTTTTATTGATGATGGTTTTTTTCTTGCATATTTGTTGAATTCCTTGTCTTTAATAATCTTATTAATAGTTTTAACAATATCTTGAAAACCAACTCTTTGTTTTAGAAATAAGTTTATAAGTTCTTCATTTGATGCATTAACAATTGTTGAGGTTAAGGGTCCTAAATTAAAGCATTTTTTGATTAATTTAATAGAAGGAAATTTTTTCAAATCGACTTCTTGAAAAGAAATATTATTTAATCTTGCTATATCAATATTTTTAATATTTAAAATTTTATTATTTTCACTATACAAAGTATTTGATATTGGAATTTTCATATCTGCATCATAAAGTATCATTTTTATTAATCCATTTTTAAAACGTATAATAGAATGAACATATGATTGTGGATGTATAAGAACTTTATATTTTTTTACATTAAAGCCAAATAATTTGCTTGCTTCCAAAACTTCGAAAACTTTATTCATTAAATTAGCGGAATCGATTGAAATTTTTTTTCCCATTTTCCAATTTGGATGTTTAATAGCATCTTTAAATTTAACTTTGTTTAATTTACGAGTCGGTGTATTTAAAAAAGGCCCGCCTGATGCTGTAATAATTATTTCTTCTATATCCTTATCGGTAAAATTTTTTGTAAGCTCCATAATAGAAAAATGTTCAGAATCAACAGGAAGTATTTTTGTTTTGTATTTTTTTATATTTTTGTACAAAAGTTCCCAACCACAAATAATGGTTTCCTTGTTTGCTATGGCCACAGTTTTGCTAATTTCTATTGCATCAATTGTCGGTTGCAATCCAGCTAAACCAACTATTGCTGACATTGTATAATCTATTTTTTTCGAAATGATTTTTTTAATTGAGGTATCACCAGAATAAACATTAGTTTTTTTTAATGATTTTTTAACTTTTGGATAAAATTTTATATTTTTTATTAAAACGTTCTTTGCTTTAAATTCTTTTGCTTGTTGAATAAGTTTTTTATAATTATTATTCGCTGTTAATAATATAATTTCAAAATTTTT
>CACFOC010000020.1 GCA_902567945.1 uncultured Pelagibacteraceae bacterium
TCCAGTTGAGCCAGTAACAAAAATTCTTTTCATTATAAAATATTTTTTAAGTAATCGGAGTAATCACATTTACCATAAAATTTAATTCTATTTTTTATTGTGTTCTTGTTTATCCAGCCTTTATTGAAAGCAATTTCCTCTAGGCAAGCAATTTTTAATCCCTGCCTTTCTTCAATTGTTGCCACATACTGTGACGCATCAAATAAATCTTTTGGACTACCAGCATCTAACCATGCTCCTCCACGACCAATGAACTCAAGTTTAATTTTATTATTTTTTAAATATTTTTTTAAGACATCAACAATTTCTAGCTCACCTCGTTTAGACGGTTTAATACCTTTAGATATTTGCACGACTTTTTTATCAAAAAAATATAACCCTGTTATTGCAAAACTTGTTTTAGGTCTTATTGGTTTTTCCTCAATATTTAAAATTTTATTATTTTTGTTAAATTTTACAATTCCATATTTTTCTGGATTGTTTACGTTATAAGCAAATATAGTTGAGCCAATATTTTTTTTGGTAATCTCAGAGAGTCTTTTTGTAAAACCTTGACCATAAAAAAAATTATCACCAAGAATCAAAGCTACACTATCATTTTTAATAAAATTTTCTCCAATAATAAATGCTTCCGGTAGACCTCTAGGTTTTTTTTGTTCTTTGTACGAAATTTTGATTCCAAAATTACTTCCATCACCCAAAATTTTTTTAAAAGACATAGATTTTGACTTGAAAGTTGCTTTAATTGCTGAATCTAATTTATTTTTAATGCCATCAAGAATTGAAAAAAAATCAGTCGAGGGTTTTGGTATTTCTTTTGTTGAAGCTGCATCGTATGGAGTAGGTTCTATAGGTGGAAAAGACGGGGGAACCTCAGATGCTTTAAAACATAATAAAACTGGATTAATATGTGATGGTAGTGATTTAAATTCAATTTATAGTTCGACATTAAATTTTTTTAAGAATAAAAAATATATTGAGTATGGTGATAACGCTAAGCTCTTCTCGCAAAATTTCTACTGGAATAAAGTTGTAAAAGATTACCTAAAGTTAATTAATTAAATTTAATTTATCTTTTATTTGTAAGTATACCTCTTCAGCAGAAAGTTCTTTTAAATCTTTTACACTAAGTGCTTCAAAATTATCTGTTTCAATAGATACTTTTTTAGCAGTAGTGTGATGTCCAAATAAAACTAATCCTTCTTTTCCTAAATGGGCTGCGATGTGCGCGGGACCTGTATCGTTAGCTATAATAAAGCTTGCTTTTGAAATTAGACCCGAAAGCTCCATAATATTTAATGATTTACCATTTTTTGTAATAACTGTTGCTTTAATTTTATCTGCTTCTTCAATTTCGTTTGGTCCTGGGGCAATAGCTATTTCTATATTCTCATGCTTGTTTTTAATAATTTTAATTAATTCATTAAAATAGGGCCATTTCTTATGAGAAAGTTGGGGGGAGCAAAAGGGAAAAATTAAAACAAATTTTTTGTTAAAATATTTACTGATAATTTTTTCTATACTTACTCTTGCCCAGCTAAAATTTGGTTGTAATGTATGTTGAGCTTTTATATCTGAATTTTCTAATTGAATTTTAAATCTTTCTAAAACTGAATGATTATCAAAATCTTTTTTTTTTTCACCTTTTTTTAAAGTAGTTTCGGTGCTACTCCAGTTAGAAATATTTAATAAAAATTTTCTATAAAATGAAGTTCTTGATGAATTTTGTAAATCATAAACTTTGGTAAAATTGTAAACTTTTAACATTTGTTTTAATTTAATAAGATAAATTAAATTCCATCGTGGCAATCTTTTATCTATGATAACTCCATCAAGATAAGGGCATCTGCTCAAAAGCTCTACATATTGTATAGTGGTCAATATGAAGATTTTATCATTGGTGTGAGCTTCTCTCAAATCTCTTAGAACTCCACTTATTTGAGCAATATCACCTAATGAGCCATGTTTTATGATCAAAATATTTGACATCTGATATTTAAATTTAGTAAATCAATTTAGCATAAAAATGGTAAATGAATCTAAAAAAATACTTTCAGAAATATCAGCTGGTGAATTGCTTGATAAAATAAGCATTTTAGAAATTAAACTCGATAAAATTAAGGACAAAAATAGAAATAGTGAAATTAAAAAGGAATATGAGGTGTTAAAAAAAATTGAGCAATCTAGTATCGAAGCGAATGATAAAGTTAAAAAATTAATTATTCAAATTAAGGATGTTAATTTAGCTTTATGGAACGTAGAAGATAAATTAAGAATTTGTGAAAAAAATAAGAATTTTGATAAAAATTTTATTGATTTAGCTAGATCAGTTTACATTACAAATGACAAACGTGCTAAAATAAAATCAGAGATAAATGAAATACTAAAATCTAATATTAAAGAAGTTAAACAATACGTAGATTATTAATTATAATCATATCTTCTCTCTAGAAATTTAATAAAGTTGTGTACTACAAAAGTCATTATCAAATATATGCTACCGGCTATAATAAAGACTTCAACAGGCCTAAAAGTAGTAGATATAATATGTTTTGCTACTCCGGTGAGATCAAGCAGTGTAACTGTGCTCGCTAAAGATGTCCCCTTCAACATCAGTATCATTTCATTTCCGTATGCTGGTAAAGATTGCCTAATTGCTATAGGTAATTTAATTTTAAAAAATGTATTGAGTTTACTTAAACCTAAACCGTTAGCTGCTTCTACAATTCCTTTATTAATAGTTTCAAAAGCTGATCTAAAAATTTCCGAAGTATAAGCTCCTGTGTTTAAAGTAAACGCAAGAATTGCACATGAATATGGTTCTTTTAAAAAAATCCAAAGAAAAGATTCTCTAATCCATTCTATCTGGGCAAGACCGAAATATATAATAAAAATCTGAACTAATAAAGGAGTTCCTCTTAAAATATAAGAATAATAATATGCTATAAAAAAAAGTATTTTGTTTTTGCTTGTTCTCAAGATAGCAAAAAATACACCAACAAATATTCCAAAAAATAGAGATAAAAGAGTTAACTCAATGGTTAACTTTGTTGCTTTTAACAATCTTGGAAAATGTTCTAATGCAAAATTTATATCCATTTAATATCCTCTGCTATAATATTTTTCTAATTTGTTAAATAATCTCATACTAAGAAAAGTTAAAAACAGATATAAAACTGCAGCAAATGAGTAGAAAAATAATGGGTCTCTTGTAGAGCCTGCCGCAATATAAGATTGTCTCATAATTTCAACTAATCCTGTAACAGAGATTAAAGAAGTATCTTTTAATGTTATTTGCCAAACATTGCTTATATTAGGTAGCGCTAGTCTTAACATTTGTGGAATTATTATTTTGTAGTAATAAATTTTCTTTTTAAAACCTAATACTTCTGAAGCTTCAAATTGTCCTTTGTTAATAGATTGTACCGCTCCTCTAAATACCTCTGTTGAATATGCTCCTGATATAATTCCTATTGAAAAGGCTCCAGTTAAAAATGCATTAACTTCTATATAGCCATCATAGCCAAATATTTTAGCTACAAACATAACCGCGCCACTTCCTCCAAAGAAAAATAAATAAATTACTAAAAGTTCAGGAACTCCCCTGAAAACAGTAGTATAAAAACTTCCAATTAAATTTAATATTTTTATTTTTGATAGTTTAAATGAAGCAAAAATTGCAGCTAAAAAAAAACCTATAAATATTGCTGCAGCTGCAACAGCTATAGTCATGAGAGTCGCAAAAAAAAGCTCGTCTCCCCAACCTGTGTCTCCGTAAGCTAAAAGTCCCATAGATTTTAAGGCGATAGAATTAAACTATCGCCTTAAAAATTAAATTATTACATTGAAGCGTCAAAGCCAAACCACTTAATGGCTAATTCGCTAATTTTTCCATTTTTTCTTGCAGTATTAATGGCTTTGTTAAATTTCTTTAAAAGATCGGTATCGTCTTTTCTAATACCAACACCAACACCATTACCAAATGCTCCTCCTGAAAAAGTTGGTCCAACTAGAACAACTGGTTTTCCAGATTTTTCTGCATAATCAGTAAAAGCAACTGCAGCAGCTAATGCCGCATCTATTCTTCCAGCAGCTAAATCTAAATTTACTTCGTCTTGAGTTTTGTAAGTTCTAACTTTTACACTTCCTACATCTCCAGACTCTAAAAAGTTTTGGTGAATAGTAGCTGTTTGAACTCCAATAGTTTTTCCAGCTAGAGCTGCTGTTAAAGTTTTTAATGCTTTCTTAACATCTCCGCCACCAATAGAAAGATTTATAGCTTTAGGAGTATCCATCCCTTCAAGAGGTGAACCCTTCATAACTGCTAACGAAGCAACTTCATCTGCGTATCCTTGAGAGAAATTAATTGTTTTCATTCTCTCATCAGTGATAGACATTCCTGCCATAATAGCATCGTACTTTCTCATGATTAGACCTGGAATCATTCCATCCCAATCTTGCTCAACTATCGTACAGTCAGCTTGCATGTATATGCAAAGAAAATTTGCTAGCTCAACTTCAAAGCCAATTAATTTTCCTGATTCATCTTTTGCATTCCATGGTGGGTAAGCACCCTCTGTTCCTATTCTTATACTGTCAGCTTGTGCGCTGGTAAGAAATATCGCCAAAGCAGCAATAGAAGATAGAAAAAATTTATATATGTTTTTCATATTCCCCCTTTGTAAATAATTATAATAGTAGGGTTAAAAAAAAGATTATTCCAGAAAAATTATTACGTGAAATAGTTGAATTATTTAAGAATTCATGATTGATGAGGCAAAATTCCAACGACAATCGAAGCTTGGTATTACCACTTCATCTAATTTAGAGTTACCAAAGTTTTGAGAAAGTACTTTTAGCCAGTTGTTGACCTGTTTTGGTTTTTTGGACAAACATCCAACTTGGGCAGTAATTACTCCTCCTGGTTTAAGAATTCTCTTTAAGCTTTTCATATTTTTTGCAGCTAAATCTATACAGAATTGATCATCATTTAAATCTACAAAAATTTTATCATATTTTGAATCTTTTACTTTTTTAATACTTTCGAAAGCATCTCCCCAATATGTTTTTACATTATTATTTGCTTTTACTTCACCACAAATTTTTGGAAGGTGTTTTTGGCAAACTTTTACTACCTCAGGATCTAATTCATACCAATCCACCAAATCAAATCCTTTTGATAAACATTCTCTTGCAACTCCTCCGTCTCCGCCTCCAATTATTGCGGCACTTGAATTTTCTTTTGATAAACTTAGTGCTGAACTTACAAATTGACCACTGTATTTTTTTTCATCTTTTTCGGCGACTTGTAATTCACTATCTATAAATAAAGCATTTCCAAATTCTTCAAGTTTCATTATTTCTACGTGTTGGCCAACTTTTGATACAAAATTTTCTAATACATCATTAACGATATAATATTTTTGGTGCCCTGGTGTACTATATATATCTTCATACAAACCTTTATTACTTCTATCAAAATTTCTTACAACCGCTCTTTCATGCTTAATTTCTTCTTTTAAAATATCTAAAGCTGCTGTAGGAGAAATTTTTGCACACGTAAAAAAATCAAAACTAATGATTCCTCTCTCTGGAAATGTATGAAAACTCATATGGCTTTCAGCCAAAAGCGCTACACAAGTATATCCTTGTGGTTTAAAAACTTTTTCAGATATATTAAGAACCTCAACTCTAGCTTTTTTAGCAATTTTATAGATAACTTTAGTATAAAATTCAGGCGAATATTCGCGCTTTACCCCCAAAAAATCTATTGTTACGTGTTCTCCAACTTTTTTCATTTTTATAACGACTCTCCTCTTTTTTTTTAGCTTGTTATTTTATTTTTTACAACTAAAAATTAGTTTGAAATAACTAAAAAATAGTTGTGAATAAGTATATGGAGATTAGTTTTGAAAAATAATTGGTCAAAAAAAATTGCAAAAGCGTATATAAAAAAGTACAAAAAGCTTGGTTTTTCTAGCGATTTAGCACTTAGAGTCTATACGACTCGCCTTCTTGGAAGAAATAAAGAATTAGTTTTACATGGCGGAGGAAACACTTCTGTTAAAACTACAATTAAAGATATAGACGGAAAAAAATACAAAGTTTTGTGTGTAAAAGGTAGTGGATGGGATATGGCAGACATAGAGCCTCCAGGGCTTCCTGCGGTCAAATTAGATCCATTGTTATCATTAAAAAATAAAAAATATTTATCTGATGAAGATATGGTTGCGTATCAAAAAAGGAATCTTATTGATATTAAATCTCCGAATCCTTCTGTAGAAACATTTTTACATGCTTTTTTACCCTTTAAATATGTAGATCATACTCACGCAGACGCTGTACTTAATATAACGAATAGACCTGGCGGATTGAGTTTATGCAAAAAAATCTTTGGTGATAAAGTGAGTATTGTTCCATATGTAATGCCAGGATTTATGTTAGCCAAAAAAATTAATGAAGTTTATTCAAAAAATCCAAAAATAAATTGTTTAATATTAATGAACCATGGAATCTTTACTTTTGCAAATGACTGTAAAGAGGCTTACGATTTAATGATAAAATATGTTTCAAAAGCTGAAAATACTATTAGAAAATTAAAGAGTAAAAAAATTAAACAAATTAAAAAATTCTCTACAAAATTTAACCCTCATGAAGTCGCACCAATAATAAGAGGGCTTTTATCTGAAAATAAAGATCAAAAATTTGTTATTAATTATAGACTTAATAAACATTTGCAATATTTTATAAATGGAAAAAATGTTAGAACTTATTCTTCAAAAGGAACCGCTACACCAGATCATGTAATCAGAGTAAAGCCATTTCCTTTAATAATTACTCCTAAAAAAAATTGTTCAATAGAACAATTTAAAAAAACAGCAAAAAAAGCTTTTGCAAACTATCGTAAAAAATACATTCACTATTTCAATGTAAATCATAGAAAAGCTAAAGAAAAAAAGACAATGCTAGATACCTCTCCTAGAGTTGTTTTGGTTCAAAATGTTGGTTTGTTTAGTGTTGGTAAAGACTTAAACGCTGCAAAAATTGCGGGAGATTTAACGGAAACTAATGCTAGAGTGATTTCTTCTGTCGAAGAAACATCCAGTTATAAATTTATTCCTGAAAAAGATTTATTTGATGTTGAATATTGGTCTTTGGAACAAGCAAAAATTAAAAAGAAGAAAAAACTTCTTGAAGGTAATATTGTCGTAGTTACAGGAAGCACCGGAACTATAGGTTTTGAAACTTATAAAATGTTTAAAAGTTATGGAGCTGAAGTTGTTCTACTTGATAATAATTTAGAACGTTTGAAAGAAGTACAATCAAAAATTAAGGATCTTTGTATACATTGTGATGTAACAAGTAAAAAAAGTGTGAAAAACGCTTTTAATCAAATCTGTGAAAAATTTGGTGGAATTGATATTTTAATTTCAAACGCAGGTACAGCTCCAGGTGGATCTATAGGTGAAGTAAGTGACGAATTATTAAGAAAAAGTTTTGAAATTAATTTCTTCTCACATCAAAATTGTGCTTCTGAAGCTGTTAAAATAATGAAAAAACAAAATACTAATGGTTGTCTTCTTTTTAATATTTCAAAGCAATCTGTAAATCCTGGAAAAAATTTCGGTCCTTATGGTTTACCTAAATCAGCCTTGCTAAGTTTATGCAAACAATACGCTGTTGATTATGGATCTTATGGAATTAGATCTAATGGAGTAAACGCTGACAGAATAAGAAGCGGATTAATGACAGACAAAATGATTAAAACTAGAGCAAAAGCAAGAGCAGTAAGTACTAGTGACTATATGAAAGGAAATTTATTATTAAATGAAGTGAAAGCTGAAGACGTTGCCAAAGCTTTTTTTCATTTAGCTACTTCTAAAAAAACTACTGGAGCTGTTCTTACTGTTGATGGGGGAAATATAGCTGCGTCGTTAAGATAAACTATTCGTCTTTTTTCTGTTTTCTAATTTGCTCTTCACAATATTTTTTAGATTTTTTTAAATCAAAAGATTCCGACGTTCTTTTTTCACCTAAAACACATGCTGAAATAGATTTTTCTATATTGTATTCAGCAAAATTTGTTTTAAGAAAATAAATAAGAATGATAGCAACTATAATAAAAATTACTTTTGGAATAATTTTTTTCATTTAATTATTAGTCTTGCCAACCAAATTAACCATCAATACACCTATAATAATTAAAGCTAATCCTATATTTGTGTAAAGATTAGGTGTCTGATTAAATTTAAAAACTCCAACTAAAACTGTTGCTATAATACAAAGTCCAGCAAATGAGGCATAAGTAATGCCAACAGGAATAACTTTCATTACAAGCGATAGTGTAAACATACATAAAACAATTGTAATTGCTGTGACAATGCTTGGAATCAATACCGTAAACCCTTGTGCACTTTTTGCAAAACCGTTAGCTGCTGTACCTAAAGCTACAGCAATAATTAAAATTATGTATGCCGTAATATTGCTCATTTAAATAATTTTTTTAATCCTTCTTTAGATGCTTCACAAATCCCTTTTTCAGTTATTAGTCCTGTTACATATTTTGCAGGAGTAACATCAAAGGCCAAGTTCATTGTTTTACTTTTTTTAGGATAAATTCTTACTTTTTTTACGTTATTGCTTTCGTCCAGTCCTTCTATATGTGATAGTTCCTCAGAATTTCTTTCTTCAATAGGAATATCTTTAAAATTTTCTATATTCCAATCAATTGTTGAGCTGGGTAACGCAACATAAAAAGGAACATTATTATCTTTTGCTGCTAAAGCTTTTAAATAAGTACCAATTTTATTACAAACATCTCCTGTAGATAGAGTTCTATCAGTTCCAACAATACACATATCCACTTCACCTCTTTGCATTAATATTCCACCTGTATTATCTGCAATGATTGTATTAGGAATTTTTTCTTCATTCAGTTCGTATGAAGTTAAATTAGCTCCTTGATTTCTTGGTCTTGTCTCGTCTACCCAAACATGAACCGGAATTCCTTTTTTGTGTGCATGATATATCGGAGATGTAGCAGTTCCCCAATTAATTGTTGCAAGCCAACCCGCATTACAATGAGTTAATATATTTACTTTATCTTTCTTTTTATTATAAATTTCTTCAATAATTTTTAATCCATTTAACCCAATATTTTCACAAAACTTAACATCTTCTTCACAAATTGCTTTTGCCTCATCTAAAGCTACTTTTAATAATTCATTATTGTTAACCCCAGATAGTTTTTTCATCATACGATCGACGGCCCATTTTAAATTAATCGCTGTTGGCCTTGATTGAATTAATTCTTCTGAGCTTTTCTTGATAAAATTAGGATCATTTTTTTCCATAATAGCTAAAACAATCCCGTAGGCAGCAGTTCCTCCTATTAACGGCGCTCCCCTAACCTCCATAACTTTTATTGCATTAATTGAATCTTTTACTGTCTTAAGATCTTTAATTATGAATTGATGAGGAAGTTTTGTTTGGTCAATAATTTTTACAGCTTGATTTTGTTCGTCAAACCAAATTGTACGATATTCTTTTCCTTCTATTTTCATTTATTTAGAACTCTTCCAGCTACTGTTTTTAATTTTTTAATTGTTTTTTTAGTTCTTTTTTCTGGAGCTGTAATAATTGCTACATCTAAACAATTATTTGTTGGATCTTTTGGATCTATATGGTTTTCGAAATTTTCTATAATATTTTTTACCATATTTTTTGCTTTAGCGGCGTTGCCTAATAAAACTTTAATCACTGTCTGAACATCAACATTTTCATGATCAGGATGCCAGCAATCGTAATCGGTAACCATAGATACTGACGCATATCTAATTTCTGCTTCTCTTGCTAATTTTGCTTCAGGCATATTTGTCATTCCAATAACATCGGCCTTCCACGATCTATATAAATTAGACTCTGCTAAAGTTGAAAATTGAGGTCCTTCCATAACTACATAAGTTCCTCCCCTTTGATAATTGATTTTTTCTTTTTTTATAGCTTCTTCACATGCATTCATTAAACCAGTAGATGTTGGGTGTGCCATCGATACATGAGCTACTATATCTTCATCAAAAAAAGTTTTTTTTCTTGTAAAAGTTCTATCTATAAATTGATCAACTATAACAAATTTTCCTGGCGGTAAATCTTCTTTTAATGAACCTACGGCAGATACCGAAACAATATCGGTTACACCTAATTGTTTTAAAGCATCAATGTTTGCCCTAAAATTAATGTTCGAAGGTGAGATTTTATGTCCTCGAGCATGGCGAGGTAAAAAACAAACTTCCTTTCCTTTATATTTAAAATTTAATATTTTATCAGATGGTTTTCCCCACGGAGTTGTTATTGATTTCCACTTTGGATTTTCTAGTCCTTCAATTTCGTAAAGACCACTGCCACCAATAATTGCTAGTTTGTATTTTGTCATAAATTATTATAATTAATATGATCTTTTTTATTAACTTTGAAGTAAAAAATGGATTTAAAGAAATACATACGTTCAATTCCTGATTACCCAAAAAAAGGTATATTATTTAGAGATATAACCACGCTTATCAAAAATGAGAAAGCTTTTTCTCAATGTATAGACGAGATTGTTAATCAAACTAAAAAGTTTAATTTCAATAAAATTGCTGCTATTGAATCTAGAGGCTTTGTTTTTGCTTCTGCTGTTTCTTATCTATTAAAAAAACCTTTCATTCTTTTAAGAAAAAAAGGAAAGTTACCTGCTGAAACGCACTCTGTTGAATTTGAATTGGAATATGGAAAGGCCACAATGGAGATACATAAAGATTCAATAACACAAAATGACTCGGTTTTATTAATTGATGACTTAATTGCAACAGGTGGTACTGCTGAAGCAGCCGCAAAACTAGTTGAAATATCTGGTGGTAAGGTAGCTGGTTTTGTATTTGTTATTAATTTATTTGATTTAAATGGTGTAAAAAAATTAAAAGATAAAGGTTATATTTCTAATTGTCTGTTAGACTTTCCAGGTCATTAAATTTCTTTTTTAAGCCAAGTCTCTGGCGTGAGTTCATTTTTAATTTCTAGATTTATATAGTAGTTAAATTTTCTAACTCCCCTTTTTTTTATATAATCAAATGTTTTTGATATTCCCGTTTTTAAATCAGTAGAAGTTTTATAATTTAAAAGTTTTCTTGCCTTGTCAGCAGAACAAGTTGCATGCTTTACTTCTCTTGGTCGATCTTTTTTAAATATTGGTTTTAAGTTACTGCCTGTAAGATTAGAACATATTTCAGCAACTTTATTGATAGTTACAAATTCCTCATCTGGACCTATATTAATAATCTGACGATTTAAATCTTTTTGATTCAGCATGGGTAGCAAACAAGAAATACAATCATCTATATATGAAAAACATCTTTTTTGATTTCCATCGCCATAAATTATTGGAGCTTTATTTTGTAACATTCTATTAATCATTATAGAAACAACATTTCTAAAAGGATCGTCGTAAATTTGTCTTGGCCCGATTATATTGTGCGGAACAGCTATAACCCACTCAATCTTATTAAGTTCACAAAGATTAATTAAAACATCTTCAGCAGCTACTTTTGAAATCGCATAGGGATCCATGGGTTTTGGAATCATATTTTCAGTAAAAGGTGTTTTTTGTTCACCATATCTAGCCATGGAAGAACAAAATATTATTCTTTTAACTTTATTTGATATAGCTGCGGTAAAAACTGATACTGATGCTAAATAATTGTTTTTAGTAATTTCAAATGGAGAAAATACTGACAGACCTTCATGGGCTGTCGCTGCACAATGGTAGACTACATCTATATTTTTCATAGCTTTATTCATTTTATCTAAGTCGCAACAATCAAATTCAAAAAACTTAATATTTTTAGGTATATTATCTCTATATCCTCCAACCATGTTATCTACTCCTACTACTTGGTGATTTTTTTCTGATAGTTTTTCTGCTAAATGAGAACCTAAAAACCCCGCTACTCCAGTTATTAAAATTCTTTGTGAGGAATTATTCATTGGTAGTTATTTATATTTTAAAGTATTAGAAATCAATGATTAAGTATAATTTTTAGGTAATTTTTGGACGATACCAAGAATTTTTTCCTAAAATTGCATTAATTAAGCCAGAGTATCTTTTGCAATAAATTTCTTTTTTATTTTTATTATTTAATATTACATAAATTAAAATCTTAAAAATTGAAGAGAATAATTTTGGCAAACTAATTAATAGAGCTAACACATAGCCATTATACTTTTTATGAAAAGTGAAAGTAGACCACATCCAATGCCAGTTTCTTGTCAATTCGCGCTCCCAATATATATTTTCATCTGATGACTGAGCACCGAGATGCGTAATCTTTAAATTAGAAATTAAATATATTTTTTTATTTTCTTTTTTTAATCTTCTACACAAATCTATATCCTCAAAATAAAGGAAAAAATTTTCATCGAAATATCCTATATCTTGAAATTTGGATAAATTTAGAAACATAGCAAAACCTTTAACACTATTGACTGATTCAAATTCATTATCATTTGATATTTTTTCATATTCGCTTTGTTCTTTCGGGGCCAATATTGCAAAGTCAGGTAATAGCTTCGTTGCTTTAATAAATTCATCAAGCGTAGATTTATTTAATAT
>CACFOC010000021.1 GCA_902567945.1 uncultured Pelagibacteraceae bacterium
CCGTTTGAAAATAATTATTTTGATTATTATACGATAAGTTTTGGTATTAGAAATGTTAATAATGTAAATAAAGCTCTTCAAGAAGCTTACCGTGTTCTTAAACCTGGTGGACGGTTTTTGTGCTTAGAATTTTCAAAGGTAAAAAATGAAACTTTAAATAAATTTTACAAAGTTTACTCAAAATCAATACCTAAAATAGGTAAATTTGTAGTAGGTAAATCTGAACCATATGAATATTTAATTAATAGTATTGAAAAATTTTATTCTCAGGAAAAATTCTTTGAACAAATTAAAAAACAAAATTTTACTAATATATCATATAGAAATTTAAGTGGAGGCATTGTAGCAATACATTCTGCTTGGAAAATTTAAAAATGTTAAAAAAACTATTTATGTTATTTAAAATTGGAAGAAGATTATCAACATCTGGAGCAATATCTTCTATTTATGAAATTTATAATCCACCTATTATTATAAAAATAATTTTTTTTTGTGATTGGATTTAGTTTTGAAGACAAAAAAAATTATAAAAATTTATCATCTGGAGCAAAGCTGTGTAATGCACTTCAAGAAATGGGAACAACCTTTATAAAATTAGGTCAATTTCTAGCAACAAGACCTGATATAATTGGTGAGAATGTTGCAAAAGAACTAGAAAAGTTACAAGATAAATTGCCATCTTTCAATTTAAGTGAAGCAAAATCTACATTAGAAAAAGAGTTGGAAAAAGAAAATTTTGAACAAATTACAAATATTTCAGAACCTATTGCTGCGGCATCAATTGCACAGGTACACTTTGCAGAAATCAATATATCTGAACAGAAAAAATACGTAGCAATTAAAATACTAAGACCAGATATAGAAAGAATATTTAATGAAGAATTAGATGCCTTAATGCTTTTAGCCTATATTATTCAAAGTGTTATTAAAAAAACAAAAAGATTAAAATTAGTTGAAATTGTCCAGCTATTACGAGAAATCACAAATGTTGAAATGGACCTTAGATTTGAAGCAGCTGCAGCTAACGAACTTTATGAAAACACTAAAAAAGATATAGGATTTAAAGTTCCTAAAATTTACTGGAACCAAACAAGTAAAAAAGTTCTTTGTATAGACAGAGTAGATGGATTTTCAATAAGAGAAGTTGAAAAATTAAAATCTCAAAATATTGATGTAAAAAAATTGGCAAAAGATATAATTCAACATTTTTTACGGCATGCTGTAAGAGATGGTTTCTTTCATGCAGATATGCATCAAGGAAACTTATTTGTTGATAAAAATGGAAATATTGTACCTGTCGATTTTGGAATAATGGGTAGATTGGATAAAAACAATAGAAAATATCTAGCCGAAATACTTTATGGATTTATCAAAAGAGATTACAAAAAAGTTGCTGAAGTACATTTTATTGCAGGCCTTGTTCCAAAAGAAGTTTCTAAAGATGAATTTGCACAAGCTCTTCGTTCAATAGGAGAACCAATTTTTGGACAATCTGTCAAAAATATATCTGGCAGCAAATTATTAAGTCAACTTTTTGAGGTTACAGAAAAATTTAATATGCAAACACAGATTCAACTGTTGCTCCTGCAAAAAACTATGGTGGTAGTTGAAGGAGTTGCAAGAAAATTAGATCCAGATAGTAACATATGGATTATATCAAGACCCATATTAGAAAACTGGTTAAAAGAACTAAAAGATCCTATTAACAAAGTAAATGAGGCAGTAAACGAAGCTTCTGAGGTGCTTAAAAGATTACCAGATTTACCTATTATCATGGATAGGGCAAATGAAGTAATGACTTTAATTTCGGAAGGAAAGTTTAATCCAAATACTTTGGCTTACCGCAGCCTAAGAGAAGAAGAATTAAAGCTAGAATTAATACGTAATAAGATATTAGGAGGAGTTTTAGTCCTTGTAATTTTTGTTCTCTTAGTATTCAAATAAGTAACTTATGGAAAATTTATTAGAAAAAAAAATACTTTTAGTTATTAGTGGAGGGATTGCTGCTTACAAAAGTTTAGAAATAATCAGATCTCTTAAAAAAAGAGGGGCTAAAGTTAAAACAATTTTGACTAAAAGTGCTAAAGAATTTGTTACTCCTTTATCTATTATATCTCTTTCACAAGAAAAAGTTTATGAAAATTTATTTAGTACTGAAAATGAATTAGAAATGGATCATATATCATTATCTAGATGGTCTGATATAATACTTGTTGCACCTGCAACAGCTAATATCATTTCAAAACTAAGTACTGGATTATCAGATGATTTAGCTTCAACAGTAATGCTTGCTTCAGATAAAAATATTTTTTTGGCCCCTGCAATGAATGTTAGAATGTGGGAACATCCTTCGACTAAAGAAAATCTTAATAAATTAAAAAAATTTGGTTACAAAATCATTGGTCCAGAAATAGGTGATATGGCATGCGGAGAATTTGGCGAAGGTAAAATGACAGAACCTAATGAAATCATTAGACAAATTGAAAGTTATTTTACTAATTTAAGTCAAAACAAAAAATTTAAAGCTTTAGTAACTGCAGG
Organism: uncultured Pelagibacteraceae bacterium; assembly: GCA_902567945.1. Taxonomy (GTDB): domain Bacteria; phylum Pseudomonadota; class Alphaproteobacteria; order Pelagibacterales; family Pelagibacteraceae; genus AG-414-E02. The sequence goes on from CACFOC010000021.1 coordinate 2,542, forward strand.
ACCAACTCGCGAATATATTGATTCTGTTAGATATATAACCAATAAATCAAGTGGAAAACAGGGTTTTGAATTAGCTAAATCACTTTCAAAAAGAGGATTTGAAACTACACTTATATCTGGACCAACTAATTTAAAAGTGAGTGAAGATATAAATTTTATAAAAGTTGAGACAGCTGATCAAATGTTTAAAGCAACTCAAAACAATTTACCAGCAGATGTTGCTATATTTTCTGCGGCTGTAGCAGATTTTAAAATTAAAGAACAAAAAGAACAAAAAATAAAAAAGGAAGATTATATAAATTTAAATTTAGAAAAAAATATTGATATATTAAACTATGTTTCAAATCATAATTCTCTAAGGCCAAAATTAGTTATAGGTTTTGCTGCAGAAACAAACAATATAAAAGAAAATGCACAAAAAAAGCTGATGGAAAAAAATTGTGATTGGATTATTGCAAACGACATTTCCAATAAATCAATCGGTTTTGATTCAGATTTTAATGAAGTAATAATTTTTTATAAAGATCAAAAAATAAATGATGAAAAACTTACCATTAAAAAAAAATCTGAAATTTCAGAAGAAATAATTAACAGAGTTATTAGCCAATTAAATTAAAGTTTAATGGTAAAAGTATTAATTAAAAAATTAGATCCATCAGTAATAATACCAACTTATAAAACCAAAGGTGCATCTGGTATGGATTTAATGGCTTTTATAAAGCAACCTGTTAAAATTGCACCCAAAAGTTCATGTTTAGTGCCTACCGGTATTTCTGTAGCGTTTTCAGAAGAGTATGAAATACAAATAAGACCTAGATCGGGACTTGCTGCAAAAAATAATATATCTGTTTTAAATACTCCTGGAACAATTGATAGTGATTATAGAGGTGAAATTAAAGTAATACTTTTTAATCATGGAAACAGTGAATTTACTATTAATAATAAAGATAGAATTGCACAAATGATTTTAATACCCGTTCATAAAATGGAGTTAGAGGAAGCCGAAAATTTACCAGATACTTTAAGAGGAAAAGGTGGTTTTGGTTCTACTGGCAGATAAATCATATTAATATAATGAAGTTTACAAAAAAACAAATCGAAAGATATTCAAGGCAAATAGTCCTTAAAAAAATTGGGATCATTGGCCAAAAAAAAATTTTAAATTCTAGCGTTTTAATTATTGGAGTAGGAGGTCTTGGTTCTCCAATAGCAATTTATTTAGCAGCTATGGGAATAGGTAAAATTGGAATTGTTGACAAAGATGTAGTTGAAGTTTCTGACCTGCATAGACAAATAATTTTTTCTACTTCTGATATTAAAAAAAGTAAATCATTAAAAGCAATTAGTAAATTAAAAAAAGTTAATCCAGATGTAAGCTTCGAATCTTTTTCAAAAAAACTAACGGTCAAAAATATAAACCAAATAGCAAAACAATATAATATAATAGTAGATGGATCTGATAATTTTAGAACACGTTTTTTAATCAATGATTATTGTTTAAAAAAAAAAAAGATTTTAATTTCAGGTGCTATTAGTAAATTTGATGGCCAAGTTTATACTTTTAACTTTTCAAAAAAAAAATCGCCTTGTCTTAGATGTTTTATTCCTGAAATGCCAGATAACCCAGATATAGATAATTGCGAATATGAGGGCATCCTAGGCCCTATAGCTGGCATAATTGGGAGTATCCAAGCAAATGAGGTCATTAAAGAGATTACAGGTATTGGAGATACGCTTTGTGGTCATATATTAATTATTGATGCTTTAAAGCTTTCTTTTAGAAAAATAAAACTAAATAAACGTTCAGATTGCTATTGTAATGAAAAAAAATTATAGAAATTACTTAACTATTATAATTTTATTTTTTTCAATAATATTTTTAAATTTTCATTCATCTGCAAGTGAAAATAAAAAAATACTGTCACTGAAAAATAATAAAGTAAACTTAAGACAAGGCCCATCTTTTGAATATCCTATTAAACTAATATATAAAAAAAAATATCTGCCAGTTGAAATATTAGATACATCTGAAACTTGGCGAAAAATTAAAGATTTAGAAAATAATACTGGGTGGATACATATATCTCAACTTTCTAAAAAAAAATCGGCAATTAACATTAAAAATAACTCAATACTCTATAAAAAACCCAGTATTTATTCAAAACCAATAGCAAGAATTGAAACTGGTAAATTATTGGTAATAAAAAAATGTAAATTAAAATGGTGCAAAATTGAATCTGAAGAATTTACGGGATGGATTACTAAAAATTTTTTGTGGGGAATGATTAATTAAAATTTTTAAATTTTACTTTAAATCGAAACGGTCTAAATTCATTACTTTAGTCCAGGCAGATATAAAATCCGAAATAAACTTAGGTTTAGAATCCTCGCAAGCGTAAACTTCTGCTAATGCTCTCAATTGAGAATTTGATCCAAATATAAGATCAAAACGAGTACCAGTCCATTTAACTTTATTTGTTTTACGATTTCGCCCTGAAAACAAATCTTCTTCTTTAGAAACTTCTTTCCACGTTGTGCTCATATCAAGCAAATTAACAAAAAAATCATTTGTAAGTGTCTCTGGTTTATTTGTAAAAACTCCGTGTTTAGATTGATCAAAATTTGTGTTTAATGCACGCATACCTCCAACAAGAACTGTCATTTCAGGTGCAGTAAGTTTTAGTAACTGAGCCTTATCAATGAGCGTTTCCTCTGCGGACACTGTAGATTTTGTTGTTGATCCATTAATTTGTTTTATAATATAGTTTCTAAATCCATCAGCTTTTGGTTCAAGTAAACTAAAAGAATGTACATCGGTTTGGTCTTGTGTTGCATCTCCACGACCTGATGTAAATGGGACTTTCACGTTGTGACCCGCTTTCTTTGCAGCCTTTTCGATTGCAGCACAACCACCCAAAACAATTAAATCAGCGAGTGATACAGTTCTTTTTTTAGTATCAAAATTTGCCTTAATTTTTTCTAAAGTTTTAAGAACTTTAGATAATTGAGTTGGATTATTAACTTTCCAGTCTTTTTGTGGTGATAGTCTAATTCGTGCTCCATTAGCTCCTCCTCTTTTATCTGAGCCTCTAAAGGTTGATGCTGATGCCCAAGCTGTTGAAACCAACTGGGATACGGAAAGACCTGATTTTAATATTTTTGATTTAAGAGCATTAATATCGTTATTTTTAAGTTTATATTTAGGTTTAGTTACTGGATCCTGCCAAATTAATTGTTCTTTTGGAACTTCTGGACCTAAATAACAAGCACGCGGTCCCATATCACGATGTGTAAGCTTGAACCAAGCTCTTGCAAATGCATCTGCAAACTCATCAGGATTTTTATGAAAATTTCTAGAAATTGGCTCATATTTAGGATCCATTCTTAAAGAAAGGTCGGTAGTCAACATCATTGGAGGATGTTTTTTAGATTTATCGTGTGCATCAGGTACCATTTCTATAGCACTACCATTTTGTTTTGGTGTCCACTGATGTGCCCCTGCAGGACTTTTTGTTAGTTTCCATTCATAGTTAAATAAGTTATCAAAATAACCCATATCCCATTTTATGGGATCAGTTGTCCAAGCTCCTTCGAGACCACTACTTATGGTATCAACACCTAAACCGCTTTTATAATTACTATTCCAACCCGTGGCTTGCTCTTGAATTTTTGAACCCTCTGGTTCTGGACCTTTATGTGATTCAGAAGCGGCACCATGAGATTTTCCAAAAGTATGTCCACCAGCTATTAGCGCAACTGTTTCGTAGTCATTCATCGCCATACGACCAAAAGTTTCACGAATATCGTGAGCAGCCAATACAGGATCTGGATTAGCATCAGGACCTTGCGGGTTTACATAAATTAAACCCATATGTGATGCTCCTAAAGGATTCTCTAGCTGTCTTTTACCGCTGTAACGATTTACACCAAGCCATTCTTTTTCTGATCCCCAGTAAATATCTTCTTCGGGCTCCCAAATGTCCTCTCGACCCCCTCCAAAACCAAAAGTTTTAAATCCCATTGACTCTAAAGCAACATTTCCAACTAAAATAAAAAGATCAGCCCATGAAATTTTTTTTCCGTATTTTTTCTTTATTGGCCAAAGTAATAATCTTGCTTTATCTAAATTAACGTTATCTGGCCAACTATTTAATGGGGCAAAACGTTGATTGCCAGTCCCGGCACCGCCACGTCCATCTCCAGTTCTATATGTTCCTGCAGCATGCCATGCTAATCGAATAAAAAGTCCTCCATAATGACCATAATCTGCTGGCCACCAATCCTGTGAATCTGTCATTAGTTTGTGTAAATCTTTTTTTAGTGCTTTAAAGTTTAGTTTTTTGAATTCATTTGAATAATTAAATTTCTTCTCCATAGGATCTACTAAAGAGGAATGTTGACTCAAAATTTTAAGGTTTAAACTGTTTGGCCACCAGTCTCTATTAGATTGACCTCTACCCGTTGGAAACTTAGGCGGTGTTCCTGCTCCTGTAAATGGACATTTTGATTCTTCGGTCATTTTTTTAAAAATAGTGCTTTTATTATCATTTTAAACTATAATTATTTTATGAAATAGAAAAATGAATTCAAGTGCTAATTTGTCATAGATGAATAAAAAAAATAGTTATAAATATGAAGAACTAATTGACTGTGCTAACGGGAAATTATTTGGACCAGGAAATGCCAAACTTCCATCTCCTCCAATGTTAATGTTTGACAGAATTACTAATATTCAAGAAAATAAAGGAACTTTTAAAAAAGGCTTAATTCAAGCAGAGCTAGATATAAAAGAAAAAATGTGGTTTTTTGATTGCCATTTTAAAGAAGATCCTGTTATGCCAGGGTGTTTAGGTTTGGATGCTATGTGGCAGTTAGTTGGTTTTTATTTAGGTTGGGTCGGAGAGCCAGGTAAAGGTAGGGCTCTGGGAGTAAACAATGTTAAATTTACAGGTGAAGTACTTAAAAAAGTCAAAATCGCAAGCTACCAAGTGAATATGAAAAGAATTTTAAAAAAAGAAGGAGCGGTTGTAGGGTTAGCTGATGGTATATTATATGCTGATGAAAAACCAATTTATGAAGCAGAAAATTTAAAAGTGGGATTATTTAAATAATGAAAAGAGTAGTAATTACAGGAATCGGAATTGTATCCTGTTTGGGTAATAATCAAGAGGAAATTTATCAATCATTAATTAATTCAAAATCAGGAATTACATTCTCTGAAGAATACAAAGAATTTAACTTAAAAAGTCATGTTCATGGAATACCAAATATTAAGCTTGAAGATTATGTTGATAGAAAAGTAATTAGATTTATGGGTCCAGGATCCGCATATAATTATATTGCCATGAAAGAAGCTGTTAAAGATTCTGGCTTAGAAGAAAAGGATGTAAGTAATTTTTTAACTGGTATGATTATGGGATCGGGTGGCCCTTCTATTAAAAATGTAATTCTTGCAGCTGACAAAACACGTGAAAAGAATCCAAAAAAAATGGGGCCCTTTGTAGTTCCTAGAACAATGTCGAGTACTGCTTCGGCAACTTTAGCTGTTCCATTTAAAATTAAAGGTGTAAATTACACTATTAGTTCAGCTTGTGCCACAAGTGGACACTGTATTGGAAATGCAATGGAACTAATCCAATTGGGAAAACAAAATATAATTTTTGCTGGAGGAAGTGATGAGGTTCATTTTGCAATGACAGCCATGTTCGATGCAATGACTGCTTTGTCATCAAAATATAACGATACTCCGGAGAAAGCTTCGAGACCCTACGACAAAACTAGAGATGGTTTTGTAATATCTGGTGGAGGAGGCGTGTTAGTTTTAGAAGAATATGAGCATGCTAAAGCAAGAGGTGCAAAAATTTACGCAGAAATTACTGGGTATGGCGCAACATCTGATGGTTATGATATGGTAGCTCCTTCTGGAGAAGGTGCTGTGAGATGTATGAATATGGCTTTAAGTACAAGCAAAAATAAAATTGATTACATAAATACTCATGGAACTTCTACTCCTGTAGGAGATATTACTGAACTTAAAGCAGTTGCTGAAGTATTTAAAGATTCGGTTCCTAAAATAAGTTCTACAAAATCACTTTCTGGTCACTCTCTGGGCGCAACATCGGTGCATGAAGCTATTTACAGCTTAATTATGATGAAAAATAACTTTATATCTGCTTCGATAAATATTAATGATATGGATGAAGAAGCTAAAAAATATCCAATAGTAACAAAAGTAGAAAAAGGCGTAACTTTGAATTCAATAATGTCCAATAGTTTTGGCTTTGGAGGAACAAACGCAACACTAGTTTTTGAAAAGATTTAATTTATGAGCTTATTAAAAGGAAAAAAAGGTTTGATAATGGGTGTCGCAAATGACCGTTCTATTGCTTGGGGAATAGCAAAAAAATTGTCCGAGTATGGTGCAGAACTTGCTTTTACATATTTGGGGGACGCTTTAAAAAAAAGAGTTGTACCTTTAGCCGAATCCTTAAAATCTAATTTTACTTTAAGCTGCGATGTTGAAAAAAAAGACGATGTAATAAGAGTGTTTGATGATATTAAAAAAAAATGGGATAATTTAGACTTTGTTGTGCATGCAGTAGCATTTTCTGATAGATCTGAACTTTCAGGAGAGTATCTTAATACATCAAGAGAAAATTTTTTAAAGAGTATGTTAATTTCTTGTTTTTCTCTTACAGAAGTAGCAAAAGAAGCTTCAAAAATTATGAAACAAGGATCAAGCATATTAACTTTGACTTATGAATCTTCTAAAGTAATTCCTAATTACAATGTTATGGGTGTTTGTAAGGCAGCTCTAGAAACTAGTGTAAAATACTTAGCTAGAGACTTAGGAGCTAAAGGAATAAGAGTAAATGCTATTAGCGCCGGCCCCATTAAAACTTTGGCTGCTTCTGCTATTGGTGATGCTAAATTTTTATACAAATGGAACGAAGATCATTCATTTTTAAAAAGAAATGTGGATATTAATGATATCGGTGGTTCTGCGTTATATTTGTTAAGCGATTTGGCAAGAGCTGTTACTGGTGAAATTCATTATGTAGATGCAGGATACAATAAAGTTGGAATGCCAAATCCAAAAAATATCACTTAACTCGCTTCCTTAATCGAAAGTTTAACTTTACCTCTATCAAAACCTATAACTTTAACGGAAACTTCATCACCTTCTTTCACAACATCAGAAACTTTTGAAACTCTTTTGCCGGCAAGTTGTGATATATGAACCAAACCATCTTGTTTGCCTAAAAAATTTACAAAAGCCCCAAACTCCATTATTTTTACCACTTTACCTTTATAAATTTTTCCCATTTCAGGTTTTGCTATAATATTTTTTACCATTTCCATTGCTTTTTTTCGTGATTCCTCATCCGGTGCTGCAATGGTAACTTCTCCCGTATCTTTAACATCCACCTTGGCTCCAGATAATTCAACGATTTCTCTAATTGTAGCTCCGCCTTTACCTATGACTGCTGCAATATCTTTTTTATCAACTTTTATAGTTTCAATTTTTGGAGTATATTTAGACACTTCTTTTCTTGATGACTTAATAGCTTTATTCATTTCATTTAAAATATGTGCTCTTCCATCTTTAGCTTGATTTAGTGCCTGCTCCATAATCTCAAAAGTTATTCCGGTAATTTTTATATCCATTTGTAATGATGTAATTCCATCTTTTGTACCTGCAACTTTAAAGTCCATATCTCCTAAATGATCTTCATCGCCTAAAATATCAGACAAAACTGAAAATTCTTTTTTCTCTTTTATTAAGCCCATTGCTATTCCAGCTACTGGCTCAGCTATTGGAACCGCAGCATCCATAAGTGCTAAAGATGCGCCGCAAACGGTAGCCATTGATGAAGAACCATTGGATTCTGTTATTTCAGAAACTACTCTTAAAGTGTAAGGAAATTTTTCTTTATCAGGTAATGATGAGTTTAAAGCTCTCCACGCTAATTTCCCATGTCCTACCTCTCTTCTGCCTGTACCTATTCTTCCTGTTTCTCCAACTGAAAAAGGAGGAAAATTGTAATGCAACATAAATCTTACTCTTTTTTGTCCTTCTAAACTTTCTATTCTTTGCTCGTCTTCTGTCGTCCCCAGAGTTGTTGTAACTAATGCTTGAGTTTCCCCTCTAGTAAATAGTGCAGACCCATGTGTTCGTGGCAGAACTCCTACTTCGCATTTAATAGGTCTCACATCAGACAAACC
>CACFOC010000022.1 GCA_902567945.1 uncultured Pelagibacteraceae bacterium
GTTATTTTTCAAGAATTACAGGCTCGGGATCAGCTTGTATAGGAATATTTTCTAATGCCAAAACTGCAAATTACACTAAAAATTTGGTAAAACTTAAATTTCCAAATTATTGGTGTTTTGTATCAAAAACTATATAAACCCTCTCAAGTGTGTTATATCTGAAAATTATAAATTTGGGGCGTAGCCAAGCGGTAAGGCAGTGGTTTTTGGTACCACCATCCTAGGTTCGAATCCTAGCGCCCCAGCCAAAAAATGCTCGATAAAGTAAAAAATATAATTATAAAAACTGATCTTTTTCTATTTAAAAAATTTGGATCAGACAAGAGTGTTAAATTACTAGAAAATATTAAAGAAGCAAAAATAATTTTTACATATCTGAATGAAATTGGAGAGGAAAATGTAGCAAGATTTGTAGGAGGATGTGTAAGAAAATCTTTAACTGGTGAGATTATAGATGATGTGGATTTAGCAACTACACTTGAGCCAAATGAAGTAAAAAAAAAACTTTTGGAAAGAAACATTAAGGTTATTGATACTGGAATTTCCTATGGAACATTGACAGTAATTATTAACAATAAAAAATTTGAACTTACAACGTTAAGAAAAGACATATCAACTGATGGTAGACATGCTGAAGTGCAATTTACATCCCATTGGGAAGAGGATGCTGCAAGAAGAGATTTTACAATAAACGCAATATATGTTGACCCTGAAGGAAGAATTTTTGATCCTTACAATGGAGTGACAGACTTAAAAAATGGAGAAATAAAATTTATAGGTGACACCAAAGAGAGAATCCAAGAAGATTATTTACGCATTTTAAGGTATTTTAGATTTTTTACCCAGTACAGCAAGACAGATCATGATTTAAATACCATCAAGTCTATTAAGCAAAATATTAATGGATTAAACAAAATATCAAACGAGAGAATTTTTGATGAATTAAAAAAAATTTTATCTTTAAAAAATTTTTCTGACTTATTTTTTAATAATGAATCAAAAGAAATTTTTTTAAGTATATTTCCACAAATAAAGTATTATCCAAGATTAAAAAATTTAAATAATTTAAACAAAAAAATTAAAGAAAAGTATGATAAATATTTAATCCTAGCCTTACTTATTATTGATGAGTCAAATAATTATGAATATTTTTGTCATAAATATAAAACATCTAATAATATAAAAAATAGATTTCAGAATATTTCAAAGAATTTTGAAAATATGAAAAGTAAAAATTTTTATTCTGAAGCAAATATTAAAAAGTTAATTTATTTTTTAGGCAAAGATGATACCAGAGACCTATTACTTTTTTCAGCATGTATAAATAACAAACATAAAATTTCAAATACTGAAAGTATGTTGAAATTTATAAATGACTATAAAATACCAAAGTTTCCTATTTCAGGTGATTATTTAAAAGAACATGGATATGAAACAGGAAAAGTTCTTGGAGATAAGCTAAAGTTGTTAAAAGAAAAATGGATAGAAAATAATTTTGCATTAGATGAAAAATTAATAAAAAAATTCTTAAAAAATAATTAGCAAAATTAAATATATTTTATATCTATTATTTCAAAGTTTTTTTCTCCAGAAGGTGTTGTTACTGTTACTAAATCTTTTTTACTTTTTCCTATTAAAGCCTTACCTATTGGAGATTTAAAAAATATATAATTTTTTGAGAGATCTGCTTCATCCTTTCCTACTATTTTATAGGTTTTTTTTTCTTCGCTTTCTAGATCAATAACTGAAACAGTTGAACCAAAAATAACTTTATCTTTTTTTTCTAACTTCGTTACGTCGATAACGTTTGCTCTAGCAATTAAGTCATTTATTTCGATGACTCTTCCTTCAATTTTTGCCTGTTCTTCTTTTGCGGCATGATATTCTGCATTTTCTTTTAAATCTCCGTGACCTCTAGCTTCTGCAATTGCTTGAACTACTTTTGGTCTTTTGATTTTTTTTAAATCATCTAATTCTTTCTTTATTTTTTCTAGACCTTGTATTGTTATTGGTTCTTTTTCCATAAGTTATTTCCAACTTGCTATTGGAGGCATAGACATTAATATTGCTTTTGGATTACCTCCGCTATTTAATCCAAATTTTGTGCCTCTATCGTATAATAAATTAAATTCTACATATCTACCTCTTTTAATTAATTGAAGGTCTTTTTCTTTTTTTTTCCATTTTAAAAACATTTTTTTCCTTATAATATTTCTAGCTAGGTAGTTAAAAGTTACACCAGCATCTTTAACAAATAAAAAATCTTTTTCCCAATCATCCATTTTATAGTCAAAGAAAATTCCACCTATTCCTCGTGTTTCTTTTCTATGTGGTAAATAAAAATATTTATCACACCATTTTTTATAATTTGAATAATATTTTTTATTATGAGAGTTACACATTTTTCTTAATTCATTATGGAAATACTTTTTTTCTCTATTATCAGCAAGGCAAGGAGTGGCATCCATGCCGCCACCAAACCAATTTTTTTTAGTACAAATAAATCTAGTATTAAAATGCATAGCAGGAATTTTAGGATTTTTAGGATGTAATACTACAGAAACACCGGAAGACCAAAAACTCAATTTATTTTTTGCTCCAGGTACTTTTTTAGCTAATTCTTTGGATAGTTTTCCTTTAACGTTTGAATAAGCAACACCACCTTTTTCAATTACTTGACCCTTAATTGTTCTAAATTCGCCATGCTTCCATCTATTTTTTTTAAATTTTACATTTGAACCATAATCTTTTTCTATCTTTTCAATGGTATCACAAATTATCTCTTGAAGATCCATAAACCAACTTTTAACCAGTTTTTGTTTTTTTTCTATTTTCATTTTTTACATAAGAGAATTTTGTCTTAAAGCTTCAGTTAAAGTTATAGCAGCAGCCATAGACACATTGAGAGATCTTGAATTTTTTTTTAAAGGAATTTTTAATCTTTGGTATGAATTGTCGTGTACTATTTTTGGAACACCCTCGCTTTCTCTACCAAAAAGTAAAGTATCTTTTAGTTTAAATTTAAAATTAGTATAATTTTTTTTTGCTTTAGTTGTCATGAGTATAATGCGAGAATTTTTTTTCTTTGTTAAAAAATCTTCATAAGAGCTATGAATTATAATTTTACTTTTATCTAAATAGTCCATAGCAACTTTTTTTATTCTTTTATCATTTAGTTGAAAACCACAAGGTTCTATTATTTCAAGAGTTGTATTAAAACAAGTACATAAACGAATTATTGCTGCAGTGTTTTGTGGAATATCGGGTTGATATATAGCAATATTAAACATATTTTAGTTGTGTACTAATTTGTGTGTCATTCTGACCCTAGCAAATTTATATTAATTGTAATTAATTAGTAATATATAATACATAAGTGCCGCAAATATTATGAGTAAGAAATTAATGCCAAAAAGAAGAGATTTTCTCTTTACAGCTACATATACAATTGGTGCCGTAGGTCTTGTTTCAGCGATTTGGCCTTTAATTGATCAAATGAACCCGGATTCGTCTGTAAAAGCTCTATCAACAACTGAGGTTGATATTAGTGCAGTAGAACCAGGAAAAACCATAACAGTGCTTTGGCGAGGAAAACCGATATTTATAAGAAGAAGAACCAAACAAGAAATTGATGAAGCTGCAGCTGTAGATTTAAAAGATTTAAAAGATCCAGAAAAAGATTCTGATAGAGCCAAGAATCCAGAGTGGCTAGTAATGATAGGAGTTTGTACACATCTTGGTTGCGTTCCATTAGATAACAAAGGAGAATACAATGCTTGGTTTTGTCCGTGTCATGGATCACACTATGATACTTCAGGAAGAATTCGAAAAGGTCCAGCTCCCACAAACTTAGAAATTCCTAAATATGAATTTGTAAATAATAACATAATTAAAATAGGTTAAATTATTTATGAGTGAAGAAAAATATATTCCAAAATCCAAATTAGCCGAATGGTTTGACAGTCGATTACCACTTTTATCTCTTTCCCATCATTTAAAATCTTATCCAACACCAAAAAATTTAAATTATTGGTGGACATTCGGGGGCATACTAACATTTTGTTTGATTACTCAAATTGTAACAGGAGTTATACTTGGTATGCATTACGTAGCTCACACTGACCACGCCTTTGAAAGTATAGAACATATAATGAGAGATGTTAATTATGGCTGGTTACTTAGATACGTACATGCAAATGGAGCTTCAATGTTTTTTTTAGCTGTTTACATTCATATTTTTAGAGGTTTGTTTTATGGCTCGTATAAAGCTCCAAGAGAAATTATTTGGATAATCGGAGTAATTATTTATTTGCTAATGATGGCTACGGCTTTTATGGGTTATGTTTTGCCTTGGGGGCAAATGAGTTTTTGGGGAGCAACTGTAATAACAAACCTATTCAGCGCAATACCTTTAGTTGGAGAAAGTATTACGACATGGCTTTGGGGTGGATATTCTGTAGGCAACCCAACTTTGACCAGATTTTATGCATTGCATTATCTGCTTCCATTTTTAATTTTTGGTTTAATTATACTTCACATTTGGGCCCTACACATTCCAGGAAATAATAATCCAATAGGAATTGATGTTAAGAAAAATAGTAATGAAACTATGCCGTTTCATCCTTATATGGTTATGAAAGATATAACTGCTTTATTAGTTTTTATAATTATATTTTTTTGGTTTGTATTTTTTGCCCCAAATGCTTTAGGACATCCAGATAATTATATTGAAGCTAATCCATTAGTAACTCCAACACATATCGTCCCTGAGTGGTACTTATTGCCTTTTTATGCAATTTTAAGAGCTATACCTAGCAAGCTTGGAGGAGTTATCTTTATGTTTGCTGCAATTTTTGTATTAGTTTTGTTGCCATGGCTTGATACATCAAAAGTTAGATCTTCAATATTTAGACCAATATATAGAAAGTTTTTTTGGGTTTTGGTGGCTACAGTTATTTTATTAGGATATCTAGGAGCAAAACCTCCTGAGGGAATTTATTTAGTTTTATCAAGAATAGCAACAGCTTATTATTTTATACATTTTTTAATATTATTACCTGTGCTCGGGCGTTATGAAAAAACAGACCAACTACCAATGAGTATTTCTGATCCAGTTCTAGATAAACCTGGTTTAATAGATAAGTTTAAAAAAGCAGCAGGAAAATATGAAGGGGATAATGTTAAATCTTTTAAATAGAATAATTTTAACAATTTTTATTTCAATAATTGTTACTCCATCTTTTGCTGACGAACAACATTCGCACGGAGCAAATACAAATTATTTAAATACAGATTGGAGTTTTAAAGGAATTTTTGGAACATTTGACCGCGCTTCACTTCAAAGAGGTTATCAAGTCTACCAAGAAGTTTGTGCCGGCTGCCACTCTGTACAACATTTAAGTTACAGAAATTTATCAGAAGAAGGTGGTCCTGAGTTTTCCGTTGAAGAAGCCAAGGCTATTGCATCTCAATTTGAATTAGAAGATGGACCTAATAGTGATGGGGAAATGTTTATGAGATCAGCGAGATTATCAGATAAATTTGTAAAACCTTTTCCTAACGTCCAAGCTGCAGCAGCAGCAAATGATGGCGCATATCCTCCTGATATGTCTGTATTAGCAAAAGCAAGAGCAGGAGGCGCAGACTACATCTATTCTCTTCTTATGGGATATGAAGAGCCTCCTTCGGGTTTCGAACTTGATGATGGTGTTTATTATAATAAGTATATGGCAGGAAATAAAATAAAAATGTCAGCACCACTTATGGATGGTATTGTAGAATATGCCGACGGCACAGAAGCAACAACAGCACAAATGTCAAAGGACGTAACTACATTTTTAGTTTGGGCTGCTGAACCGCATCTAGAGGCTCAACACCGCATGGGTTTTAAAGCTATTATTTATTTAATCATACTTCTTACATTAGTTTATATGAGCAAACAAAAAGTATGGTCAAGATTTAATTCAAAAGAAGAATCAGAAGAGGAAGCTTTTGATAAAGCTGAACGAATGGTGACAGAGTATGAAGGTGAAGATCCCAAGACTTTTAAATAATTTAACTTCCAACTCTGAAATACATTACGTCGCCATCGTTAACTATATAATCTTTACCTTCAAGTCTTAATTTTCCAGCATTCTTACATTCATTAAAACCTTTATACCTTATAAAGTCTTCATGGGTCACCGTTTCAGCTCTAATGAATTTTTTTTTAAAATCAGTATGAATTACACCCGCAGCATCAACAGCTTTAGAGCTTTTTTCAATTGTCCAAGCTCTACTTTCTTCAGGTCCAGAAGTAAAAAAAGTACTAAGGCCTAAAGTGGCATAACCTGTTTTAATTAAATTATCTAAACCAGTGCTCTTTATTCCAGATTCAAGCATAAAATCTTTTCTATCTTTTACTTGAAGCCCCATAATTTGATCTTCAATATCAGCACAAACGATAATTATATTTTCATTTGGAAATTTTTTTTTGCAGGAATCAGAATAATTGTTACCATTAGGTAAGCTTTTTTCGTCAACATTACATACAATTATTCTGGGCTTAAAAGACAAAAGAGCCGATTTTTTTATTAAATTATTGCTATACTTTTTTTTTAATTCATCTGGTTTTTTTCCATCATTTATTAATTTTTTACATTCTTCTAGAAAATCTAATTCATCTTTTTCTAATTTTTTTTTATTACTCTTTTCTAATCTTTTTTGAAGGGATTCTAAATCAGATAATAGAATTTCAGTTTCAATAATTTCTAGATCGCGTATAGGGTCTACATTTTTATTTACATTTTGTATTTTTTCAGAGTCAAAACATCTTGTAAGATGAATAATGGTATCTACTTCTCTAACATGAGAAAGAAATTTATTTCCTAACCCTTCTCCTTTAGAAGCTCCTTTAACAAGGCCTGCTATATCTACAAAAGTTATTGCAGCATTAATCTTTTTTTTAGATTTTGATATTGCAGATATTTTGTTTAGTCTTTCGTCTGGCACAGAAACTATCCCTACATTTGGATCTATTGTACAAAAAGGAAAATTTTCAGCTTGCGCTTTTTTTGATGTAGTTAATGCATTAAACAAAGTTGATTTACCAACATTTGGTAAACCTACTATCCCACACTTAAAACCCATTATGTTTTTTGATTAACTTTACTTGAAAAAAGATCTAAATCTTTTTTTATTAGTATAGATAGTGATTTGATAATATTATTTGTAACTTCTTGAACACTTTGTGTTTCATCAATTGAAAAATTATCTAAAACATGGTCTGCACCTGCTTCATTATTTTTTGGTCTACCTATGCCTATTCTTACTCTGGAATAACTTTTGCCTATATTTTTATCTATTGACTCTATTCCGTTATGACCAGCACTGCTGCCACCAAATTTGACTTTTATTTTTCCTAAATCAATGTCCATATCATCATGAAACACAAAAACATCTTTTACATCTATTTTGTAATATTCAATAAGTTCCTTGATACATATGCCTGAACTATTCATAAATGTAAGTGGCTTTATTGCAAAAACTTTTTGTTCTTCAATATTTCCTGTTGTTAGTAAACCTTTAAATTTAGGTTTTTGTTTAGATAATTTAAATTTTTGATTTATCGCATCAATTATTGCGAAGCCAATATTATGCCGATTGGCAGAATTATTTGGGTTTGGGTTTCCGAGACCTACTAAAAGAAGCATATATTATTTTTTTATTTTTTTTTCGTTTCTTTAATTGGAGCTTTACCTTTATCACTCTGTGCGGCTTTACTTTTATCGGCTGGTGCAGCTTTTCCTTTATCATCGGTTGCTTTTGCAGATTTATCCTTAGTCGCCTCTGCACTTGTTGCTCCTTCAGCAACACTTTCACCAGTCCCTTCTGGAGCAACTTCTCCTTCAGCAGCAACTTCTTCGGTTTTTTCTGGCTCAACTAATATTGTTGGTGCCACAACTGTTGCAATTACAAAGTCCCTGCCTGTGATCGTAGGCGTAACGTTTTCTGGTAATTTTACTGATGATATTTTAAGACTAGTATTTATTTCTGTATTATCTAAATCAACGACTATTTCGTTAGGAATATTTTCTGCTGGACATTTTAATTCTACTTTTCTTCGCACTATATTTAAAACTCCCCCTTTTTTTAATCCTGGAGATTTTTCAGAATTTATAAATTTTACTGGGACTTCCAAAACCAATTTTGAACCTTTTGCAATTCTCATAAAATCTATATGAATAGGTTCGTCTGAAACTGGATCGTAAGCAATATCTCTAGGCAAAACTTTTTCAGCTTTTCCATCTATATCTAAGTCAAAAACTTTTGACATAAAAGTATCTGTTTTTATTAAATCTTGAAGGTGTAATTTTTTTAGGCTTATATTTAAGTTATTTTCTTTTCCACCATACAACACAGCCGGAATAAACCCGTCAGATCTAAGTTTATTTGTTTGCCCCGTAGAAGCAGCACTTCTTTTTGTAGCTTTTAAAATGTTCATAAATAAGAAAGGAGTTTTTATATTATGTTTGGAAAAAAAACAAGTAAAATTACTTAAAAAGACTAGAAACAGACGTAGAGTTAGCAATTCTTTTCATGGCTTCTGATATCATTGGGGCAAGAGAAATTATTTCTATTTTTTTGCTTCTTCCAATTTTTTTTGAATTATCAATAGTATCTGTAGTTATAAGTTTTTTTATTTTAGAATTTTCTATTTTACTTACTGCTTGGCCACTTAATACGGCATGGGTTATATATACAAAAATATCTTTTGCACCTTTTTCTTTTAATGCTTTAGCAGCATTCACAATAGTTCCTCCAGAATCTATTATGTCATCAACAATTACACAATTTTTATTTTTTATGTTTCCTACTATATTCATTACTTCAGATTTACCTGGAGAAGGTCTTCTTTTATCTATAATAGCAATACCAGAGTTAATTCTTCTACTTAGAGCTCTTGTTCTTTCGACACCACCAACATCAGGTGATACACAAACTATATTATTTAATTTCATTTTCTTTTTAATATGTCTTGCAAAAATAGGTGTTGCAAATAAGTTATCTACAGGAATATCAAAAAACCCTTGAATTTGACCAGCATGCAAATCTACACTTAAAATTCTATTTGCACCCGCCATAGTAATTAAATTTGAAACCAATTTTGCTGATATTGCTGTTCTTGGCACTACCTTTCTATCTTGTCTGGCGTAACCAAAGTAGGGGATTACTGCAGTAATGTTTTTAGCTGAAGATCTTCTCAAAGCATCAATACAGATCAAAAGCTCCATTAAATTATCATTAGCAGGATTAGACGTAGACTGGACTACGAATATACTATTGCCTCTGATATTTTCGTTAATCTCAATGTAAACTTCTCCATCCGCGAATCTTTTAATGTGTGAATTGACTAATTTTAGTTTGAGATGTCTTGCTATGTCTTTGCATAATTTTAAATTACTCGTGCCAGCAAGAACTTTCATAAGCTAAGTTGTTTATACAACTTTAATCAAACTTTTCAATTTA
>CACFOC010000023.1 GCA_902567945.1 uncultured Pelagibacteraceae bacterium
CGCTTCTTTTAACATTGCTCTTTCGCCACGTTTTGATTTGTAATCGTAATGTATACCCATAAATTCACCATGATATGATATTAGCTTTTACTTCTTTGTTTGCTCATTTGTCAAGTTACTTAAATAATATGGCAATTTTTTGCATATCAAAAACAGCTTATTTGATAGTTCTAATTTTGCGAGAACTTTTTGTCTTTATAACCAAAAGTTCATGTTTAATTTCTCTCGTACTATTGTTTTTTCTCAATTAATTTTTGAAGTAAATTTTCTTAATAATAAACGCAAAAATTAAAATAATAAAAAGACCACTAATAGGTAAATAAATTTCGGGAGATATAATTACTGACGAGAAAGTAAGTTCTGTATTTTGATCTATTACACTTTCAATTCCACTCCCTAATGCAACTGTGACAAACATTGATGGCATACTTCCAAAAAAAGTAGCAAATACATAATTTTTAACTGGCATATTAAATAAAACTGGAAGAACATTTTGAATTGCATAAGGAGCTCCCCCTCCACCTATAAATCTAAAACTTGTAAAATAAAATATGTCATTTTTAATAAAAAGGTCTTTTAGTTTAGAAAATTTTGGGGCTAATTTATTTTTTATAGCTTCTCTGAAAAAAAAACCTACTAATAAGTATAGTAATGTTGCTCCTATTGTTGTTGATGTTAAAGTAATCGCTATTCCCCACCATTTTCCAAAAACAAAACCTGAAAATATTAAAAGTGGCATCGCAAAACCTAGGAGCAACACCCATATAATGCAAAATATAAAAAAAATAACGGTTAAAAATAAAAAATTTTCATTTTTATATTTCAAAATAATATCTTTATTAGATCTAATAAATTCATAATTCGTTAGGTCTTTTATATCGATTGCTGAAAACAAAAAATATAAGCCAACTGAAAGTATGGTTAAATATGCTAATCCTATAATAAGTTTTATATTTAAAGATTCTAGTTTCATAATTAAATTTTTAACTGTACTTATCGGTACTTATTACCTATAAATATCAAAAAATTTTAATAAGAACCAAAGAAATTTTATGAAAAGAACCTATCAACCAAGCCGATTAGTCAGAAAAAAGAGACATGGATTTAGATCCAGAATGAAAACAAGAGGTGGGCGTAAATTGATCGCAAGAAGAAGAGCTAAAGGCAGAAAAAAAATATCTACTTAAATTTAATTCTAAAATGATAAAATTTAAGAGCTTAAATCGTAGTAAAGATTTTATAGAAATTTTAAAGAAAAAAAAATTAAGCACCAAATATTATACAATCTATTTTGATAAAAATTCTAAAAATCCTAGTAAATATTTAAATATAAGTTTTGTTACAAAGAAAAAAATAGGAAACGCTGTAGTAAGAAATAAAATAAAACGAAAATTGAAGTATGCTATACAAAAACTCTACAAGGAAACTGGGCTTATAGACCAAAACTACACTTATGTAATTTTTGGAAAAAATAATGTATATAAAGATAAATTTGTGAATGTTCTGTTTGAAATAAATAAAACTTTTAAAAAAATAAAACAGATGAGTAATTAGATATGAAAATTATAAATAATTTTTTAATTTTAATAATAAAATTTTATAAATATTTTATTTCGCCATATTTTCATTCAAATTGTAGATATCTTCCTACTTGTTCGGAATACTTTATTGATTCATTGAAAATTTATGGTTCTTTAAGAGGTTCATTTTTAGGAATAAAAAGAATCTTAAGGTGCCATCCTATTAAAATATTAGGCGGAAGTGATGGATTTGACCCTGTGCCAAAACTAAAAAAAAAGGAAAAATAAACAATGGAAGGAAAAAATGTACTTTTGGCTATAATACTTTCTACTATAGTTTTGGTTTTTTGGGCAACTTTTTTTGAAGCTCCCATTGTTGATCCATCAACTAGTGAAAATCAAATTACAAAAAATGAAGATGTTTCTTCTCCTTCTATTGATGACAATGTAAAAGAAATAAAAAATGAAATTACGAGAAATGAAATAATTAATAGTGTAAATCGAATTAAAGTTGAGAACGAAAATATTAAAGGATCAATATCGTTACAAGGCGCGATTATAGACGACATTATTTTTAAAAATTATAATGAAACTTTAGATGGAGAAAGCAAAGTAATTTTTTTAAATCCCAAAAGTTCCTCTAAAGAATATTTTATAGAAACAGGTTGGGCGTCAAGTGGAGATGAAAGTATAAAATTACCTGTAAGTGACTCTATTTGGAAAGTAAAAGGAAATAGTACTCTCACACCAAGTAGCCCGGTAACAATTGAGTGGGATAATGGTGATGGTTTAATTTTCACAAAAAAAATTGATTTAGATGAAAAATTTTTGTTTAAAATTACACAAAGTATAAAAAATAATTCTAACAAATCTTATCAATTTTATCCGTACGCACAAATTACTAGAAGCGGCAAAATCGAAGGAATGAAAATATATATTTTGCATGAAGGCTTTCTTGGAGTTTTTGGAGATGAGCTTGTAGAAAAAGATTATGATGATATTGAAAAAGAAAAGTTTACTACCAGCAACTCAAAAGGCTGGTTGGGTATTACCGATAAATACTGGCTAACTGCGATAGTTCCTGAAAAAGGAAAAGAATTTAAAGCCGAGTTTGTGGCAAAAAAAGAAAAGTACAGAGCTAATTACATAATAAAGGAAGCAAAAATACTTAACCCTGGTAGCTCTGTTACAAGTGAAATAAATACATTTGTTGCGGCAAAAGAAGTAGCTGTTATTGACGGTTACGCTGAACAATTAGGTATTGAGAAATTTGATCTAGCAATAGATTGGGGATGGTTTTATTTCTTCACAAAACCATTATTTTTTGTCATTGATTACTTTTTCCGACTTACTGGAAACTTTGGTTTAGCAATTGTTATTATTACTGCATTGGTAAGACTTATATTTTTTCCACTCGCAAATTATTCATTTAAATCGATGGCAAAAATGAAAATATTACAACCAGAAATGTTGAGATTAAAAGAATTGCATAAAGATGATAAAGCTAAGCTTCAACAAGAAATGATGGCTTTATACAAAAGAGAAAAAGTAAATCCTATTTCAGGTTGTTTACCAGTGTTAATACAAATTCCATTTTTCTTTGCAATTTACAAAATGTTGTATGTTACTTTAGAAATGAGACACCAACCTTTCTTTGGTTGGATAAAAGATTTATCTGAAAGAGATCCTACGTCTATTTTTAATTTGTTTGGGTTAATTCCTTGGGATCCGCCTACTTTTTTAATGATAGGTGCATGGCCAATATTAATGGGCGTGAGTATGTGGATACAACAAAAGCTGAATCCAACACCACCTGATCCAATTCAAGCAAAAATTTTCATGTTTTTTCCAATTTTTTTAACAATAATATTGGCGCCCTTCCCTTCGGGTCTAGTTGTATATTGGACTGTAAACAACATATTAACTATTGCACAACAATGGGTAATAATGAGAGGAACAAAAGTAAAAACGGTTTAAAATGCAGCAACCAGTTGAAAATTTAGATACCAAGATAAAAGAGCTCTGGCCAAAAGATGGGCCCTCGAGTCAAGAAGTAGAAAAGTACATTAAAAAATATTCAAAAGAAAAAATAGTAATAAAATGTGGAGGTAAAGTTCTTTTAGATCAATCCCTTTTAGATAACTTAATCGAAGATGTAGTGATTTTAAAAAAATTAGGATTGACACCTATACTTGTTCATGGTGGCGGCCTAGGAATTAAAAAAAAGTTAGATGAACAAAATATTAAAAGTAAATTCATTATGGGTTTGAGAGTTACAAATGAAAAAACAATTCATATTGTTGAAAATGTAATGACAGAATTTAATAGAGAAATAGTTGATGCTCTTGAAAAAAAATCATGTAAAGCAAAATCTATAACAATAAAAAAAAACAATATAATTTATGTTCAACAAGAAAATAAGGATTTAGGTTTCGTTGGAAAACCAACAAGAGTGGATGCTAAGTTGCTTAAAGAAATAATTAAGGATGATTATATACCAGTCATAATTCCAATGGGTCTTGATGAAAAAGGTAGTGCTTACAATATTAACGCAGATACCGCTGCTGGAGCTATAGCAAGAAGCATTAAATCAAGAAGGTTAATGCTATTAACAGACATTGACGGGGTTCTTGATAGTGATGACAAACTAATTCCAGAAATCAGTACAATAGAAGCTAAAGAGTTAATTGATAAAGAAACGATTCATGGCGGCATGATACCAAAGATTCAAACTTGTATTAATGCTATTAACAATGGAGTTAGAGCAGTAGTTATTCTCGATGGAAGAAAGCCTCATTCTATCTTGTTCGAGTTATTTTCTGATAGAGGTGCTGGAACACTTATAAGAAAATGAAATCATTTAAGTTAATCAAATACTGGATATTTGATTTAGATAACACTTTATATTCTGGAAAAACTAAAGTTTTTGAGCAAGTAGATAAAAGAATGTCAAAATACATCTCTGATAAACTAGATGTAAGCGTAGAAGAGGCTAAAAAGATACAAAAAAATTATTTCTACGAATATAACACTACTCTTAATGGAATGATTAAAAATCACAAAATTGATCCAGATGAATTTTTAGAATTTGTACACGATATCAATATTGATTTTTTGCAAAAAGATCCCAAACTTGAAAAAGAAATTGAAAAACTTAATGGTAAAAAAATTATATTTACCAATGGATCAAAAAAGCACGCATTAAATGTAACAAAAAGAATAGGAATCAATCAGCTTTTTGATGATATTTTTGATATTGTTGATTGCAATTTTATTCCAAAACCCTCAATAGAACCTTACAAAAAATTAGTAGAAAAACATAAAATTGACCCAAAATTATGTGTATTCGTTGAAGATATTGCAAGAAATTTAAAACCAGCATATGAAATGGGTATGAAAACAGTTTGGATAGAAAATGAAGAACCGTGGGCAAGTAAATTTTCAGATAGTAGTTTTGTAAATTATAGAACAAATAATTTATCTGAATTTTTAAAAAAAATTAACTTAGCTAAAGCTGCGTAATGAATACAAGTTCTTTTGAAAAAATAATTAACGAATCTTGGAATAATAAAAACGAAATTAATTCTAAATCCGATAAAAAGATAATAAATGCTATAAATAAAACTATAGAATTATTAGATTCTGGAAAAATACGTGTTGCCGAAAAAAATGATAATGACTGGACAGTTAACCAGTGGATCAAAAAAGCAATTTTACTAAGTTTCAGAGTTAATAAAATGAAAATTTCTAAAGGCCCTTATGCTGCTTGGTACGATAAAGTAGAAGGTAAAACTCATAAGTGGAATGAAAAAAGATTTATTAAAGAAGGTTTTAGATATGTTCCAAATGGTGTTGTAAGAAAAGGAGCTTACATTGCGAAAAATGTTGTCTTGATGCCTTCATTTGTGAACATTGGAGCTTATGTAGATCAAGGTAGCATGATTGATACTTGGGCGTCGGTTGGGTCTTGTGCACAAATCGGAAAAAATTGTCATATATCAGGTGGAGCCGGAATCGGTGGGGTATTAGAACCGATGCAAGCAAACCCTACTATAATTGAAGATAAATGTTTTGTTGGTGCTAGAGCAGAAATTGCTGAAGGTGTTATTGTTGGCAAAGGATCGGTTTTGTCTATGGGAGTTTATATTGGAGCATCAACAAGAATTTTTGATAGAGCTACTGGAGAAATTCACTATGGAAAAGTGCCAGAATACTCGGTAATTGTGCCAGGAAGTATGCCAAGTAAAAATAATCCTGATGGTCCATCACTATATTGCGTAGTTATTGTCAAAAAAGTGGACGAAAAAACGAGAAGCAAAACTTCAATTAACGATTTATTAAGAGACTAAAAAAATCATGTCAATTAATGAACTAAAGTTAGCAAAAGAATTGATTCGCAAACCTAGCGTTACACCAAAAGATGCGGGGGCAATAAATCTTTTAGCAAAAAATTTAAGATCCCTAGGTTTTAAATGCCAAGTAATAAATTTTAAAAATATCAAAAATTTATATGCAAAACTTGGTAAATCAAAACCTAATTTCTGTTATGCAGGCCATACGGACGTAGTTCCTCCTGGAAACGTAAATGACTGGAGCATAAATCCTTTCAAGCCAAGCGTTAAAAATAATAAATTAATCGGCCGGGGAGCTAACGATATGAAAGCTTCAATAGCTTGTTTTATAGCTGCGGTAAGTAGATTTAAAAAAAAAAATAAAAAATTCAAAGGTTCTATAAGTTTATTAATTACTGGAGATGAAGAGGGTATAGCAATTAATGGAACAAAAAGAGTTGTAAAATACCTAAAAAAAAAGAGAGAGAAAATTAATTTTTGTTTGGTGGGGGAACCAACTAATCCTAATAAATTAGGGGAAATGATAAAAATTGGAAGAAGAGGAAGTATTACTGGAAGATTGACTATAATTGGTACACAAGGACATGTGGCATATCCGCATAGAGCTAACAATCCATCAAACTCCATGGTTAAAATTTTAAAAAAAATAAAAGAAATTAAATTAGATAGAGGAACGAAAAATTTTCAACCATCTAATTTGGAAATAACAAAAATTAACATAGATAATCATGCTGACAACGTTATACCAGGATCAGCCGAGGCTGTATTTAATATTAGATTTAACAATAAACATTCTTCCGCTTCTTTAAAGAAAAAATTAAATGCAGTATTTAATTCGATAACAAAAAAATCAAAGTGTAAATTTAATATAAAATATGAAGTTTCTGGTGAAGCTTTTTTAACAAAACCAAATAAAACAACATATATGATACAAGATATAATTAAAAAAGTTACTAGAATTAAACCTAAATTATCAACTACAGGCGGTACCTCGGATGCAAGATTTATTAGAAAGATTGCGCCTTGTTTAGAATTTGGCCTAGTTGGAAAAACTATGCATAAAATTGATGAATCTGTATCCCTTTCAGATCTTAAAAAATTGACTAATATATATCAAAATATATTAGAAAATTATTTTAAGTAAAAATGAGTATTCACTTCACAAAAGAAGAATTCGCAGAAAGAAAATCAAAAGTTATCAAAGAATTAAAAAATCAAAGTTTAGATGCTTTGTTGATGTTTAGACAGGAATCGATGTATTGGCTTACGGGATATGACACATTCGGGTTTGTTTTTTTTCAGTGTTTAATTTTAACTGCTAAGGGTGATTTAATACTACTTACAAGAGCACCAGACCTAAGACAGGCACAAAATACTTCTATTATTAATGATATTAGAATTTGGGTTGATAAAGATAAATCAAACCCATCTGGTGAGTTAAAGAATATTTTATCTGAACTTGGTTTAGAAAAATCTAACTTAGGTATTGAATATGAAGCCTATGGATTAACTGGAAGGAACGCGATTAGATTAAATAACTCCTTAAAAAATTTTGCAACTCTTAGTGATAAGTCTGAATTAATTTCTCACTTTAGAGCTGTTAAGTCACGCACTGAAATAAATTATGTAAAAAAAGCAGCTGAGCTTGCAGATAAAGCAATGGAGGCTGCTTGGAAGCACGCTCACGCCGGTACAAATGAGTCAAAAATACTAGCAGAAATGCAAGGAGCTATTTTTAATGGCGGAGGTGACTATCCAGCAAATGAATTTATAATTGGATCAGGAAAAAATGCTTTGTTATGCCGATACCAAAGCGAAAAAAGAAATTTAGATAAAGTAGATCAGTTATCAATAGAATGGGCAGGAACTTATAAACATTATCATTCTGCGATGTTTAGGACAATTCCAATTGGTAAAGTAAATGAAAAACAAAAAATAATGTATGAGGCTTGTGCTGAAGCATTAAATGCTTGTCAAAATAAATTAAAACCTGGAAATAAAGTTGGTGAAGTTTTTGATATTCACGCTAATACCCTTGATAAATTCGGTTTTAAAGATTCAAGAATGAATGCCTGCGGTTATTCACTTGGAGCGCTTTTTTCTCCAAATTGGATGGACTGGCCAATGCTTTACACTAAAAACCCATATATAATCCAACCAGGAAATATATTTTTTATGCATATGATTTTAATGGATAGTGAAAATCAATTGGCAATGAATCTTGGGGAAACTTACTTAGTAACCCACTCTGGAAACGAAAGATTGGGTAAAAAAAAATTGGACTTAGTTATAGGATAATCAATGAAAACAGGAATAATAACTACTGATACCTATTTAAATCATAATACGGGACATGGGCACCCTGAAAGAGCAGATCGTGTAACTGTAGTTATAGATCATTTAAAAAAAGTAAAATCAAAAAATTTAATTTGGAAAAAACCAACTAAATTTGATCTTAAATATTTAGAGTATGCCCATGACAAAAAATATCTAAATAATGTAACTGAATCTTTTCCTAAACAAGGTTTAAATTTCTTGGATGGAGATACTATTGTGTCTCCTGGAAGCAAAGATGCTACGAAAGATGCTGTAGGCTCAATTCTAACTGCCATTGATGGTGTAATGAAAAAAGATTTTAGTAATGCCTTTTGTGCCGTAAGACCTCCAGGCCATCATGCAGAAAAGCAAAAGGCTATGGGATTTTGTGTTTATAACAATGTAGCAGTAGGTGCTTATTATTTACTGGAAAAATATAAATTAAAAAAAGTGGCTATTATTGATTTTGATGTTCATCATGGAAATGGAACACAAAATATTTTTTACGATAATGAAAAAGTTTTATATATATCTTCTCACCAATATCCTTATTATCCTGGTTCTGGTGCTGCAAACGAAAAAGGTAATAAAGATAATATTTTAAATGTACCTTTAAACGCTGGAACTCAACCTCATGAATTTTTAAACGCTTATGACAGTATTTTTAAGAAAATTAAAGAATTTAAACCTGAATTTATTTTATTATCAGCTGGATTCGATGCTCATAAAGATGATCCTCTGGCTCAAATTAATTTGGAATCTAAAGATTATTACACTCTAACTAACAGAATATTAACACTAGCCAAAAAGCTTTGTGGTGGAACAGTCGTATCTATTTTAGAGGGTGGGTATGATTTAAATGCACTCAAAGAAAGCGTTGATTACCACGTAAAATCTTTGATGGAAAACTAATATTCTACCTTTGCCAAGTAAAGCCCACATGCTGGAGCAGGTGGTGCACACTTAAGGCGATTTTTTGATTTAAATGATTTTATGA
>CACFOC010000024.1 GCA_902567945.1 uncultured Pelagibacteraceae bacterium
GAAAGAAAAATCATAATTGATCATAATCAAACTCGCCCTATCTCTTTAGCAAAAAATCTTTTGAAAGCTGAGACGGCAGCCCTTTCAGCAATTACAATAGTAAACTATCACTTGAATCTAAGTTAAATTTCAAAACTGCATCAAGTTGACACATCAAATGAATTAATTTGCTTAGTCAATTCGCTCATATTGTAAAGGATTAACATTGTAAAATATTGTTATAAAAAAGAAAAAGTTGTAAAAATAGGCCTAAAGATTTTAGGAGAAATAATTAAGTGTTTGTAGCAATTATATTTGCGTTGATCATTGTAGCATCCATTGCATTCCATTTTTGGAGTCCATGGTGGTGGACACCAGTAGCATCTAACTGGGGGAATATTGATGATACCATTATTTTAACTTTTTGGGTTACAGGGGCAGTCTTCGTTGCAGTTTGTTTATTTATGGCATATTGCGTTTGGGCATACCGTTATAGACCGGATAGAAAAGCAGAATACAAACCAGAAGATAAAAAATTAGAATTTAGATTAACTTGGTTGACAGCTCTTGGGGTGGTGGCATTGCTTGCTCCTGGATTAATAGTTTGGAACAAATATATTACAGTACCAGAAAATGCATTAAAAATAGAAGTGGTAGCATACCAGTGGGGTTGGAATTATAGATTACCAGGTGAAGATAACATTTTAGGAAAAACAAGCGTCGGATTAATTAATGATGACAATCCATATGGTTTAGATTCAAGCGACCCCAATAGCCAAGATGATATTTTAGTTATGGATGCAGATCTTCATTTAGAAATAAATCAACCAGTAAAAATAGAACTTCGTTCTTTAGACGTACTTCACAATTTTTATATTCCACAGTTTAGAGCAAAGATGGATACTCTTCCTGGCATAATAACTTACTATTGGTTTACACCTGAGAAAAAAGGTGAATATGAAATTTTATGTGCGGAATATTGCGGAACCGGGCATTATGCAATGAGAGGATTTGTGCAAGTAGATGAAGAAAAAGATTATTCAGACTGGTTAGCTAAACAAATCAGTTTTGAAAAAATGTTAGCAAAAAAAGAATTAAATAAAAATTTATTAATCGCAGAAAAATAGGAAAAAAATGACAGATGAATATACAGACAACAAAATAGAGACTAAATCAGCAGATTCTTCTTCGGGAAGTTATTCTCCTCCAGTTGAAAAAATTCCGGCGCAAGAAGCACCAGATCAGGAATTATATCATGCAAAAAGTTTTTGGACTAAATGGGTTTTCTGTCAGGATGCTAAAGTAATAGGTATTCAATACGCTTTGACAGCAACAGCAATTGGTATGATAGGACTAATTTTGTCATGGGGAATGAGATTACAATTGGGATTTCCTGAAACTTTTTCTTTTCTTGGACCAGCAACATATTATCAGTCAGTAACGATGCATGGTATGATTATGGTTATTTATCTTCTTACTGCATTATTTTTAGGCGGATTTGGTAATTATCTTATTCCACTTATGGTAGGCGCTAGAGACATGGTTTTTCCATATGTAAATATGGTTAGTTACTGGATGTTTCTTGTTGCAGTTTTGGTTTTGATTGCAAGTTTCTTTGTGCCTGGAGGACCAACAGGAGCAGGTTGGACCTTATATCCTCCGCAAGCAATATTACCTGGAACACCAGGATCTGAAATGGGAATAGTACTTATGTTAGTTTCTTTATCATTGTTCGTTATTGGTTTTACAATGGGCGGATTAAATTACGTAATAACAATACTTCAATCCAGAACTCGTGGTATGACTTTAATGCGTATGCCATTAACTATCTGGGGCATATTCACAGCTACAGTTCTTGCACTTTTAGCTTTTCCCGCACTCTTCGTGGCGTGCATAATGATGACGCTTGATAATTTACTAGGAACAAGTTTCTTTATGCCAGAAATTTTTACAATGGGAGAAAAATTGGATTATGCTGGCGGAAGTCCCATTTTGTTTCAACATCTATTCTGGTTTTTTGGTCATCCAGAAGTTTATATAGTAGCCTTGCCTGCATTTGGTATTGTTTCTGATTTAATTTCAGTCCATGCAAGGAAAAATGTTTTTGGTTACAGAATGATGGTTTGGGCTATAGTAATTATTGGAGCTCTTAGCTTTATTGTTTGGGCTCACCATATGTATGTTAGTGGAATGAACCCGTGGTTTGGTTTCTTTTTTGCGACAACCACATTGATTATTGCGGTCCCCACAGCAATTAAAGTTTATAATTGGGTATTAACTCTTTGGAGAGGAAATATTCATCTTACCATTCCGATGTTATTTTCTTTAGGTTTTATAGTTACCTTTGTTAATGGAGGAATCACAGGTTTGTTTTTAGGAAATGTTATTATTGACGTTCCTCTTTCAGATACTTATTTTGTTGTTGCCCACTTTCACATGGTGATGGGAATAGCACCTCTAATGGTAGTATTTGGAGCAATTTATCATTGGTATCCTCTTATTACTGGACGACATCTAAATCAAACTTTAGGCAAGATTCATTTTTGGGTAACTTTTGTGGGAGCATACGCAATATATTTTCCTATGCATTATTTAGGTTTTATTGGTGTACCTCGTAGATATTTTGAAATGTACGATAGTCCTTATATGACGTCTGGAGTAGGTTTAAATCAATTTATTACAGTAGCAGCTTTAATCGTAGGTTTTACTCAATTTTTATTTTTATATAACATTTTTACAAGTTGGTATAAGGGTGAAACATCGGAAAGAAATCCTTGGAAAGCAAACTCTCTAGAATGGCACACTCCTGATTATCCGCCTACACATGGAAATTTTGGTAAGGAATTGCCAGTTGTGTACCGTTGGCCTTATGATTTTAGTGTGCCTGGATCGGATAAAGAGTATATCCCTCAAGATGTACCTCCAAGTCAAGTTCCAACTGCAAAGGCTGAACAAACGTGAGCAAAAAAGAACTAAATATTTTTAAGTTATTATCTGAAAAACCTTGGGAAGCATCTCAGGCAGCAATTGATAATAAACACGATGGCAAAACATTAGACTTAAGTAAAGCAAAATTAGGCGTTAGAACAATTATGGTTGTTAGCACGGTTATTTTTTCTTTATTTGTTGTTTCTTATTCTGACAGAATGTTGGTTCATGATTGGAAAAGTTTGTCAGAACCGTGGTTGCTTTGGATTAACACAATAATTTTAATTTTTACTAGCTTTGTTTTTCACAAAGCAAAAGTTTTATCTGACAAAAATGAATTAGAAAAAGCTAAAAATTATTTACTTTTAGTGGGCTTTTTAACTTTTTCTTTTATTACAGGTCAATTACTAGTTTGGCAACATTATGTAAATCTTGGGCAGTATGCTTCTACAAATCCAGCAAATGCATTCTTCTATTTATTTACGGCTTTACATGGAGCACATATATTAGGTGGTTTATTTTTTTGGGGAAGGGCTACTACAAAATTATTTACAAAAAATTTTAGTGTTTTTAAAATTAAACAAGCAATTGAGCTTTGTGCTATTTACTGGCATTTTTTACTTATAGTTTGGTTTGTCTTGTTTGGTTTAATGATAGCAACGTAAAAAGGAAATAATCAATGAGTCAATTTGATATAGAAAAACTTCCAAAAGGATCAAAAGGCTTTATGTATGACTGGGGCTCTGATCAAAGAGCTTTCAAAGGGGTTCCTTGGGGCAAAGCCATGATGTGGATTTTTCTTTTAAGCGATACATTTATTTTTAGTTGTTTTTTAATTTCATTGATGACGGCCCGTGCTTCTACAGTTGTTCCCTGGCCACCAACCAGTGATGTTTTCGCACTAACGGTTTTTGGAGTAGAACTTCCATTATTACTTATAGCAATTATGACATTTGTACTAATTACAAGCAGTGGCACGATGGCAATAGCAGTAAAATATGGTTATGAAAAAAATCGTAAACTTTGTGGATGGTTTTTATTAGCTACTGCAATAGGTGGTTTAACATTTGTTGGAATGCAAGCATTTGAATGGTCAAAGTTAATTTTTCATGATGGCGTAAGACCTTGGTCCAATCCATTTGGAGCAGAACAATTTGGTGCTTTCTTTTTTATGGTAACAGGTTTTCACGGAACTCATGTTTCAATTGGTGTTATTTTCCTTTTTATTTTTGCAAGAAAAGTCTTTAGAGGAGATTTTGATACAGGAAGAAGAGGATATTTTACTTCTATGAAATCTGATTATGAAGCTATAGAAATTTTGGGATTATATTGGCACTTTGTTGATTTAGTCTGGGTATTTATTTTTGCATTTTTCTATTTATGGTAGGGGATAAAACGATGACAGGTGATAAGAAACAAGTACATACACACAAATTAGGAATTTACCTGTGGATTTGGACTTTGCTGTTTGTGTTTAGTTTTTTTTCGTACATGGTTGATTATTTAAATTATCAAGGACTATTAAGATGGTCTTTAATCGTATTTTTTATGTTAGCTAAAGCAGGATTCATCATGGCAATCTTTATGCATTTATATTGGGAGAGATGGGCTATTGTTAATGTTCTTTTATGGCCCATGACTGCTATAGGAGTATTTATAGCCATTATGGCAGCAGAATCTTACTATACATTTTTCTCAAGAATGTTTTATTTTGTAGTGGGGAGCTAACCCATAGTCAACTTTTGAAAATGACAACCACTAAATCAAAAACACTAAAGTTAGATTACTTTGGGAGTATTAAAGCTTTTTTTAATTTAATGAAACCAAGAGTGATGTCTTTAGTAATTTTTACATGTGCAGTTGGTTTATTAATAGCACCAGCAAAGATTAGTTTTGTTGATGCTATTTTTTCCCTAGTCGCTGTAGCATTAGGATCAGGTGCGGCTGGGGCATTAAATATGTGGTATGAATCTGATCTAGACTCTTTGATGAGCAGAACTTGTCTTAGACCAATACCAACAGGAAAGTTAACGAAAAATCAAGCACTGACTTTTGGGATTTTTTCTTCATTAGTCTCTGTAATTGTTCTATATATTTTTTCAAATTTAATTGCAGCCACAATCCTGGCAATTACAATTTTATTTTACGTTTTTGTTTATACAATTTGGCTTAAAAGAAAAACTCCACAAAATATTGTTATAGGTGGAGCCGCAGGAGCGTTACCACCTATTATTGGTTGGGCTATAGCAACAAATGGAGTATCACTCGAGCCAATTATTTTATTTTTAATTATATTTATTTGGACACCATCTCACTTTTGGGCACTTAGTTTGTATAAAACAGATGATTATAAAAAAGCAAAAATTCCAATGCTTCCAATAACTTCTGGTATTAAAACTACAAAATTTAACATATTTATTTATTCAATTATTTTATTTCCTACTTCCGTATCACCGTATTTTTTCAATTTTTCTGGTTTGTTTTATTTAGCATCAGCAACTATATTGAGCGGTTATTACATATTAATCTCTTATAAATTATTAAAAGAAAAAAGCTCAACTGGTGAGAAAAAAATGGCTTCGAAATTGTTTGGCTATTCTATACTGTATCTTTTTATGATTTTTGTTTTTGTCTTAATTGATAAAATTGTATAGTCTCATTATGTTTATATGGCCTTTGATAAAAAAAAAAATTTAAAATTTTATTTTTTTTTATTTTTTTATAAATAAACTTCAAAAAGATACGCAAATTACTTCAGAACCTATATCAATAAATCTATTAACAAGTGTTCATCCAAGCCTCTCTTGGAGTTTTAAGCCAGTAAAATCAAAAGTTATTGTTAAACCAGGCGAAATAACTGTAATTGAATATATAGTTGAAAATTTAGGTGACATAAATACTACTGGCATAGCAACATTTGCCTACTTTCCAAATCAATTTGGAAATTATGTAAGTAAATTAAACTGTTTTTGTTACGACGCGCAAACTTTAAACCCAAAGCAGAAAGATAAATTTACTTTAGTGTTATTAATTGATCCAGAGGTGACAAAAGATAGCAAGACAAAAGACCTTAAAGAGGTTACTATACAGTTTACTTTTTTCGATTACAAAGAATATAAAAAAAATAAAAGTTAGAGATGATTTTAAAAACTTTAATATTTCAACCAGATAGTTTGATTCTACTTTGTACAGTCTGTGTTACTGATAATAATGGAGGGAAAATAGCTTTAACCATTATTGTTTCTGCATTAATTCTTTTAGGCTTCGGAAATTGGGCCTGGAAGAAATATTTCTCAAATAAAAAGGAAATTTCTCAACAAAAATAATTTTACCTAATCAAAAATGAAGGTTTTGCCTAGATAATATCAAAATTCTGTACTAATAGAGGGTATGGAGTATCTAAGCACTAGAAATATAAAAAAAACTTATTCTTTCAAAGATGTTTTTTTGAAAGGTTTAGCACCTGATGGTGGTTTATTTATCCCTAAAAAAATTCCGTTTTATTCTAAGGAAGATTTAAAAAGACTTAAATCTTTAACTTATCAAGAATTAGCATCAGATATAATTTTAAAATTTTGTAGTGATGAGTTCAATAAAAATGAAGTTAATGACATAGTAAATACTTCCTATAAAAATTTTAGAACTAGCAACGTAGTTAATATAAGAAAAATTGGAAAAATAAATTTGTTAGAATTATTTCATGGTCCCACTTTAGCTTTTAAAGATATAGCAATGCAAGTTATTGGAAACATGTACGAAAAAATTTTAAAAAAAAATGATTTAAAAATTAATGTGGTAGTCGCAACTTCTGGCGATACTGGCGCCGCAGCAGTAAACGCTATAAGAGATAGACAAAATATAAAAATTTTTGTTTTACATCCTCACAATAAAATATCTGATATTCAAAGAAAATTTATGACAACAACTAATTCCAAAAATGTATTTAACATAGCTCTAGAAGGAAATTTTGATGATTGTCAAAAATTGGTAAAATCAATGTTTGCAGATAAAAAATTTAATAATTCTATAAATATGTCTGGAGTAAATTCAATTAATTGGACAAGAATAGTTATTCAAATTGTTTATTATTTCTTTTGTTATTTTAAGGTTGCTAATCAAGATGAAAAAATAAATTTTTCTGTACCTACGGGAAATTTTGGTGACATTTATGCTGGATACGTAGCAAAAAAGATGGGACTTCCAATAAATAAGTTAATAGCTGCTACTAATACAAATGATATTTTGAAAAGAGTAATTAAATCAGGATCCTATAAACCAGAAAAAGTTTTACATACTATTTCTCCAAGCATGGATATTCAGGTTGCTAGTAATTTTGAAAGATTAATTTTTGATATTTACTCAGGTAATTCAGACAAGATATCTAAATTAATGAAACTTCTTCAAGAGAAAGGCGAGTTTAAATTAGAAGCAACAGAGCTTAAAAAAATTCAAGATAATTTTTTATCTGAAAGTTTATCTGAAAACGAAACTAAGTTAGTTATAAAAGAAATTTATAACCAAGAAAAAATTTTGATTGATCCCCATACAGCAATAGGGATAGGTGTATTAAAAAAATTAAAATTTAAAGAAAATATTGTAACTTTGGCTACCGCTCATCCCGCTAAATTTTACAATGTAGTTAAAAATGAAACTCAAGTAGTTCCTGAGTTACCTGCTAATTTAAAAAAAATATTAATAGACAAAGAGAATTATAAAAAATTACCTAACAATATTAAAGTAGTTCAAAATTATATTTTGGAAAAAATATAATTTAAATTGGCGTTGCCTTTTTTGCTAGCTGATCAGCTAATTCATTCATTGGATCTTCCGAGTGTCCTTTTACCCAGTTCCAATCAACTTCAGTTGATTTTATAAGGTCTTTAAGTTTTTTCCAAAGATCAACATTTTTTACATTTTTTTTATCAGCAGTTTTCCAATTATTTTTTTCCCAGTTTTTAATCCAAATAGTAATTCCATCTTTTAAATAGATTGAGTCGGTATAAATTTTTATCTGTTTTAAAGACAATTGTTTTTTTTCCTGCTCATTGCAGTATTCCAAAGCTTTTATTGCTGCTGTTAACTCCATTCTATTATTTGTAGTTAATTTTTCCCCTCCAAATAATTCCTTTTTATCTTTTTCAAATAAAATTATTGCAGCCCATCCTCCAGGGCCTGGATTTCCTGTACAAGCGCCATCTGTATATATTTTTATTTCCATAACTAAAAAAAATAATCTTGATAATTCTTTACACTATCGTGAAATTCTAGTCGTTTTAAATATTCTAAAGGGTCTTTTACTGTAACAATTGCACCTTCTGTTAAATTTATATAGTCAAAAACTCTAGTAAGCAAAAATCTCATTGCAGCACCCTGGCATAATATTTTTAATGAATTTTTCTCTTCTATAGCTAATTTTCTTATACTTGAATATCCATCAATAAATTTTTTTGCTTTAGTCACATTAAAGCTCAAATTCTCCTTAGTACCTTCGAAGCATAGAGCGTTTAAACATATTGCTATTTCAAAAGCATAAAAGTCAAAACATGAAAAATAATAATCTATGATTCCTGAAAGCTTGTCATTTTTAAAAAATATATTGTCAGGAAATAAATCAGCATGGATTATCCCCATAGGAATATTTTTTGGCCAATTTTTTTCTATTTCATTTAAGTTCTTTTCAATAATTTCTGGTAAATTTTTATCAATTTTAGAGCAGTCTTTTTTTATTTTGTTGTATATTTCTCTCCAAGAATTAACCGAAAGTTTATTTTCTCTCTTGCCAGTTAAATTTTTTGTTATTAAATGTAATTTGGCAGCACTAACCCCAACCTGGTAGCAATTATTTGGGCTTAAATTTTTTTTAGCATTTCCCTCTAAAAATGAAACAACTGCTGCATTTTTTTTTAATATTTGAGATATATAATTGCCATTTTTATTTATTATAGGTTCTGGTGAAGGAAATTTCTTATCAAAAAGATTTCTCATTAAACTTATAAAAAAAGGTAAATCTTTT
>CACFOC010000025.1 GCA_902567945.1 uncultured Pelagibacteraceae bacterium
ACAGTATGTTGAGATTTTTGAAGTTTATCTTTATCTGTTTTTGCTCTTTTTTCATCATCTTCTAAATTTTGAAATTCTAAATTTAATCTTTGTAATTTTGATAAAACTTCTATGTTTTTATCTCTTAGAGGCTTTAATTTTTTATTTGCTTCAGATAGTAAATTATTTTTATGATTAATTTCAATAGTAAGCCCGCTTATTTCGTCATCAGATTCACTTGTAATTTCCTTGCTAGTTTTTATTTCTTTTTCAATTTCTTTAATTTTAATATAATAAAGTCCAGCCTCAATTTTTTTTATTTCTTTAGAAATTAATTTATATTTTGAAGCTTCCTCAGCTTGTTTTTTTAGACTATCTAAATATTTTTCTTGTTGTCTTCTTAACTCATCAGCTCTTTTTAAATTATTTTCTGCAGAATTAAGTCTTAATTCAGATTCATGTCTTCGTACATGTATACCTGAAATTCCTGCGGCCTCTTCTAAGATTAATCTTCTATCCGATGGTTTTGCTGTTACCAAGGCCCCAATTCTTCCCTGACTGATCATAGAGGGTGAATGGGCTCCTGTTGATAGATCAGCAAAAAAAAGTTTGCACATCTCTGGCTCTTACTTCTTTGTTATTTACAAAGTATCTTGAACCTTTATCTTTTTCTATTCTTCTTTTTATATTTACTATATCTAATTCTTTAAATTGTATTGGGCCATCTTTATTTGAATTATCTAAAGTTAAAGTAACTTCAGCAATATTTTTTGATGTTTTGTTGGCTGTTCCAGCAAATATTACATCTTCCATTCCCGATCCCCTCATGCTTTTTGCAGAGGTTTCTCCCATACACCATCTTATAGATTCAATTATATTTGACTTACCACAACCATTAGGCCCAACTATTCCGGTTAATCCTTTTTCAATAAAAAAAGAGGTTTTTTCTACGAATGATTTAAATCCAGTTAGTTCAAGTTTTTTAAATTCCATATACTAAATAATTTTTTCTATCCTTTTTATTATATTGTTTAAACTAGCAGAACCTTTAAGTTTTTTCTCATTAATTACGATTGTGGGTGTGGAATCTATAGAATATTCTTTGTGAGCTTCTATCCTAAGGTTTAGTATTTTGTCACTAATAACATCATCTATTAGGCATGTATCAAATTGTGATGAACTTATCCCCAAATTTTTAACGATTTTTTTTAAATTTTTATTTATATCTTCTATACTTGACTCGTTAGCCCATTTTTTTTGATTCTCATATATAGTATCCATGAAATTTATTTGTTCTTTTTTTTCAATACAATGCAACAATTTGGATGCATTGAAAGCGGCTTGGTCTAAAGGAAAATCAATAAAAATTAATTGCACCTTTCCATTATTGATATATTTTTCTTTTATTTTAGGAATAATATTAAAATGAAAATCTGCGCAATGTGGACAGGTAAAAGAAGAAAAAATTTTAATTTTTACTGGGGCATTTTCCAAACCAAGTGTAATCAAATTTTTTTTTAATTTTGTATCTTCAGCATAAGTCTTAGAGACTAAAATGACAAAAATTATAAAAAATTTAAAAAATAAGAATATATTGGAATTTAAATTAAATTTAATCATTCTTTATAGCTTTTAGTAGTTGAGAAAGTGAATTTCTAATTTTTAAGTTCTCTACTTTGCTTATTTTTTCCTCAAAGTTTTTAGAGAAATTTCCTAATATATTTTTTTTATTATTTGATTTTTCCTTAGCACTAAAAGTTTCAATTTTTATTTCTTTAATTAGTTGGTATCCGAAATAGCTATTAATTTTATTCATAATTTCATTTTTTGAATATTCTACAATTATTTCGTCACCTCTTTTAACGGCGAGCAAGAGTTTTCCATCAGAATTTTTATGATTCATTTTAATTGATTTAGGGTAAGAGCATTCAGAAATTTTCTTGCCCACCAGCTTATTCCATTTATTAATAATTTCGGAATAATTGTAACCATTTTTTTTTAACAAACCTTTTACACCACGAGGAAGTGTATTAGCGAATGGTCTTAGTCCTTGCACGTAAGTTTTGCTTTCTTTATTATTTGTCTTGCTATGCATATAAATAATAAGAATTTACCAAAAAAAATTCTTTCATGGTATGATAATAACAAACGCACATTACCTTGGAGAATTAGTAAAAATTCAAAAAAAAAGCAGTATTATCGAATTTTAAGCGAATTTATGCTTCAACAAACGCAAGTGAAAACTGTAATTCCTTATTTTAATAATTTTTTAAAAAAAATTCCGAATCTGCAAACTTTATCAAAAAGCAATGAAAAAAAGGTATTAAAACTATGGGAGGGATTAGGTTATTACAGGCGAGCTAAAAACTTACACAAAACTTCTAAAATATTAATTAAAAAATATAACGGCCAAATTCCTAATAGTTTTGTAAAGTTAAAAGAATTGCCTGGGATAGGAGATTATACCGCGAATATACTTTTAGCCCTAATTTATAACCAACCTCGTATTGCATTAGATGGTAATGTTAGGAGAGTTTTGTCGAGATTATTTAACACCGATACTGCACTTGCGGTAAATTTTTTTAAAACTAAAAGAAATGGAGATTTAGCTGAAGCTCTTATGGAGTTTGGTGCTTTAATATGCAAGCCACAAGATCC
The DNA here is from genome assembly GCA_902567945.1 of uncultured Pelagibacteraceae bacterium. GTDB lineage: Bacteria > Pseudomonadota > Alphaproteobacteria > Pelagibacterales > Pelagibacteraceae > AG-414-E02. Next base: position 2,638 of record CACFOC010000025.1, read on the forward strand.
AAAGTGTTATAAATGTGAAATTAGAAAAATGTGCTCATATTATTCTTCAAAATCGAAATTTAAATCTAAAAGAAAAATAAAGATTCAATTTAAAAATTACGATATTTTTTGTTACTTAAAAAAAAATAAAAAACAAATTGCACTAACTAAAAACAATGATTTAGGTTTTCTAAAAAAATTTAATTTACCTAAAATTAAAGCATCATCAAAAAAAGTTAAAAATTGGAAATTTTTATGTAATTATAAAAATTCTATATCAAATAAAAAATTAAATTTAAATTTATATTATAAGTTTTCATCAAAGGTTCCTCCCAAATATAATTGGTATTCTTTGAATAACAATAAAGAATTTATTCCGACATTTACTAAAAAAATTTTTAAACAAATTTCTAATTTATATTAATGAAAAAAAAAGTAGCTATTATTGGCTCAGGCATAGCAGGACTTACTTTAGGAAATCTTTTACAAAATAATTCTAATTTCGAATTTGTGATATATGAAAAAAATGAGACCCTTAATTTTGATGAAGGATTTGGTGTACAGTTATCAGTTAATGGAATTTCTATTTTGAATCAAATAGGTTTTGACCAGCAAGATAAAAACGAAAAATATTTTCCCTCAAAATTAGATTTTTATTCAATAAATTGTAATAAAATTTGTGATTTAAATTTGGATAGTTTTAATTCAGAAAATGCAAAATATACAACACTGAAAAGATCTATTTTGATAAAATTTTTAAAAGATAAATTGCTATCTAACTCTGTAATATTTCGTAAAAAAATTAATAAAGTTGAAAAAATAAATGAAAAAATTAATATTTATTTTAGTGATGGTTTAAATGATGAAGTAGATTATCTTGTAGTTGCAGATGGTGTTTTCTCTAACACAAAGCAAGTTATAGAGAAAAAAAAAATTAAGCCAGTTTACTCAGGGGCTGTAGCAATTAGAACTCAAATAAAAAAACAAGATATTTTAAATTTTAATAGTAAAAATATATCCTTAATTATGGGTTCAGATGCTCATATAGTTTTATATCCAATAAACCAAAGAGGAGAAATTAATTTAGTATGTATAATCAGAAAAAAATCAGAAGGAGACAATTTCACTAGAAAGCTCTTAGAAAGCACAATTTTAAAAGAAAATAAAAATTTGATTAATTTATTCAAAGGAGACTTAAAATCATGGTCTGTCTATACATCCGGCAAACCTATTAAATCTATTTACGAAAATATTTTATATATTGGCGATGCTTTTTATACCTTTCCTCCAACAATGGCACAAGGAGCGTCCCAAGCAATTGAATCTGCTAATGAAATTTTCAAGTTAATTAATAATAATGATAAAAGCATACAGAATAAATATTTCGAAAATAGAGTAAAAAGAACAAATTTAATTTACAAAAGATCAAAGATTAATTATTTCGGATTTCATATTGCTAATCCTTTGTTAACAATTTTAAGAAACTTTTTTTTGAAGCGTCTTGTTAAAAATAAAAATTTTATTAAAAGTTACTTAGGAAAAATATATAAATAAAAATAAATTTCAAATTCCTTTATATAAAAATCTTTGTCTTAAGCTATCAATTACAACTGTTGAATTACCAACTTTACAATGCCAGTAAGTCCATCCATTGTAACTTTCTGTACCCATTATTTTAGCTGCAACTTTATGTATAGATCCTTCAGATTCTTTATATTTAATGCTTCCATCGACCATAATTTTGGCATTAAATTTCTTTTTTGGATCAAATAAAACAGTTCCAGGTTTAAGGACTCCTAACTCAACTAATGAGCCAAATGGTATTCTAGGTTTTAATTTATTGTTTGCAATTGTATCTAGATAATTATCTTCGATAATTTTTACTTTATTAATTCTATCAATCGCTGCTTTAAAATATTTTTTATCCTTCTCTATTCCAAAGTATTTTCTGCCCAATTTCTTTGCTACAGCTGCAGTAGTTCCAGTCCCTAAGAATGGGTCTAAAATAGCATCATCTTTATTTGTTGTTGCTAATATAATTCTATGTAAAAGCGCTTCTGGTTTTTGAGTAGAATGAACTTTTTTTCCATTCTTTTTTAGTCTTTCTTTTCCACCGCATATAGGAAAAGTCCAATCAGAACGCATTTGTAAATCATCGTTTAAACATTTCAAAGATTGATAGTTAAAAGTATATTTTGATTTTTTGTTTTTTGAGGCCCAAATTAAAGTTTCATGTGCATTAGTAAATCTTGTTCCTCTAAAATTTGGCATTGGATTATTTTTTCTCCAAATTACATCGTTGAGTAGCCAATAGTTTAAATTTTGTAAGTGATAGCCTAGTCTAAAAATGTTGTGATATGATCCTATAACCCATATGCTTCCGTTGTCTTTTAAAATTCTTTTACATTCTTTCAACCAATCTTTACAGAAATCGTCATAATGCTTGAAACTTTCAAATTGATCCCATTTATCATCTACACCGTTAACTTTACTATCATCAGGTCTTTTTAATTTTTCTCCAATTTGTAAATTGTAGGGCGGATCAGCAAAAATTAAGTTAAAAGTTTTGTCAGGAATTTTTTTTAATATTTTTAAAGAATCTCCGTTAACAATTTTATTTTCAAATTTAGTCATATCTAGATTCAACTTTACGTTGAATTAGACTCTAAATTTATTTATTCGTCAAATTTTAATAGAAAGAAAATGAGTCTTATAGTGTTTCACGTGTAGTATGCATCAACATATTGTGTACTGGTTTAAACTTTTTTCTATGATGCTTTGTAATACCATATTTTAAAAGGCTATCTAAATGAGCTTTAGTTCCATAACCGTAATTTTTGTGCCAATTATATTTTGTATATTTTTTTGCTAGCCTGATCATAAATAAGTCTCTCTCCACTTTAGCAACTATAGAAGCAGCGGAGATACAATAGATTTTCTCATCGCCCTTAATTATAGTTTTGTATTTTATATTAAGATTTTTTGGTGCATGAATTCCATCTATATAAACAAAAGAAGGTTTTATTTTTAATCTATACACAGCTCTTTTCATTGACAATAAAGAGGCATTCAAAATATTTATTTTTTCAATTTCTTTTACGCTAGCAATACCTATGGCATATGTAGAATTTTTTTTAATATAATTAGCTAATACTATCCTTTGCCTAAATGGAATTTTTTTTGAGTCTCTAATATTTTTTACATCAATATTGTTATTTAAAATAACAGCAGCCGAAAATACTGGACCTGCTAAACATCCTCTACCTACTTCGTCCACACCCGCAATTTTCTTTAATTTAGACAATATTTTAAATATTTAAAATTCTAGATTTTTCTCTAATCATTTTTAGGTCTATCCAAGCAAATTTTTTTTGTTCTGGCTGCCTCATTAAAAATGCTGGATGAAATGATGCTATAATCCAGGGTTTTGTAGAACCTATTTCTTTTTGAATCCATCGACCTCTAGCTTTAGATATAACTACATCTTTTCCTATTAAAGCCCCTAAGGCTGTGCTTCCTAGTAATAACAAAATTTTTGGGTCAATTATCTCTATATGGTTTTTTAAATAAGGGAGGTATCTTTCAATTTCTTCGTCGTTTGGTTTTCTATTTTCTGGAGGTCTGTAGTTAACAACATTTGATATATATACTTTTTTTCTATCTAATTTAATTGCGGCTAACATTTTATCCAAAAGTTTTCCAGCTCGACCAACAAATGGTTTACCTTCAATATCTTCATTTGCACCTGGGCCTTCACCTATAATCATTATTTTTGAATCTATACTTCCATCACCAAAAACTATGTTTGTTGCATTTTTTTTTAGTTCACAATTTTTTATTGATTGTATACTCCTTTTTAGTTTTTGGAGTTTTTCTACTTTACTCCCAGTGAAAGTACTAATTTTATGATCCGCAGTTCTTTTGATCGGCACATTATCTAATAAAAGATTAGAATTATTCAGACTATAATATTCTATTAGGTTAATTAGTTTTTGATTTAAACTTCTTTTCATTTTATAAATTACATTATATGAGATTTTTTATAAAAACGAAGTATTTAATTTTTATTTTATTGATTTTTTTATTTTCTTCAAAAGAGGTTTTTGCCAAGGAAGATAAAATTTTATACTCAAAACAAAATATTTCAAATTATCTTTCTGGAATTGTATTGCTGAGTCAAAACAAGATCGAAGATAGTTTCAAATATTTAGATAAAGTCAATTTACTTGAAGACAAGCATGATACCTTTAATGTGCAGTATATACGCACACTTGTTTTACTTGGAAAGTTTAATAAGGCAATTGACTTCTCAAAAAGTGTGTGGAAAAAAGAAAATTTTTATTTTGAAGCAGATTTATTAATAGGATTAGACTATTTTATTAAAGAAGATTATGTAAGTGCAGAAAAATATTTTTCTAGGTTAAACAAAATTTCTAAATATAACCTAATATTTGATGATTTTTTTGGAAATATTTTAATTTCATGGATTAAAGCTATCGAAGGTAACAAAAATGATAGTTTTGAGTTTTTAGATGCAGTTCCCGAACATTTTGACAACTTAAAACTAATACAAGAAAGTTTTCTACAATGTTATTTTGATTCTGACAAAACACCAGATGCTTTTGAAAAATTAATAGATAGAAATGGATCTAATTTTTCAAGATATGATTTTTTCTTATTAAACTATTATTTATCAAAAAAAAAAATTGAGGTTGGAAAAAAATTGATAAATGAAAAAATAAAATTTGATGATCCGAACATACTAATTAAACAATCAAAAATTTTTTTCAATAACAAAAAATATAAAAAGATAACAAACTATTTTAACTGCAAAGATCCAAAAGATGTAATAGCCGAGATTTTTTATGTGATATCAAATTTATATTCTTCAGAAAAATTATATAAATTATCCAATTTTTATTTAAATCTTTCTTTTTTTCTTAACGATAAATTTTCCCCAAATAAAAAACTGTTAGCAGAGAATCTTTTTTTCCAAAAAAGATATAATGAATCTAAAAAAATATACAATTCTATAAAATCTATAGGTTCAATATATTCATGGTATGCATCCAAAAGTATAGCAAGTGTTTCCTTAATTACTCATGATAAAGAATATTCTGTTTCTAAATTAAAAAAAGAATTTGGTAAATTGCAAAGCCATAACTTTGAGCACTATTACGAATTAGCAAATTTTTATAAAGATAATGAACTTTTTGAAGATGCAATAAAGTACTATTCTTTAGCGTTGAAAAATATTGAGCAAAGTCATTATTTGGTTTCAAAAATTTTGGACAGAAGAGGTACAAGCTTTGAAAGACTGGGTAAATGGACTCAAGCAGAAAAAGATTTAAAAGAATCTTTAAAAATATCTCCAGATCAACCTTACGTATTGAATTACTTGGCTTATAGCTGGATTGAAAAAAGAATTAATATAGATGAGTCTTTTACGATGCTTAATAAAGCTGTTAGTTTAAAACAAAATGATCCATATATAACGGATTCACTTGGTTGGGCATATTTTATAAAAGGAAATTATATTAATGCAGAAAAATTTTTACAAAGGGCTGTTAAGTTATTACCCTTAGATCCTATAGTTAATGATCATTATGGAGATGCATTGTGGATGTTGAATAGAAAGATTCAAGCCAGGTATTTTTGGAACTATGTATTAACTTTGGATAATGCTGAACAAAAATTAAAAGATGTTATAACTAAAAAATTAATTTTTGGTATTCCTAAAAAATTATAATTAATCTTAGTGAAAAAATTTCAAATAAAATCATTTTGTAAAATTAATCTTTCTTTAAAAATTTTAGAAAGGTTAAATAATAATTATCATAATATAAGATCGGTTATAACTTTTTGTAATTTGTTTGATATTATTAAAATATATAAAATTAAAGGATCAAAAGATAAGATTAACTTTAACGGAAAGTTTAAGAATAATATAAATATTAAATCAAATACAGTAACTAAAGTTTTATCATTACTAAGAAAAGAAAAATTTTTAAAAGAACAAGCATTTAATATAGATGTTGAAAAGAATATACCGCACGGTTCAGGTTTAGGAGGAGGCTCATCCAACGCAGCCACTTTATTAAACTTTTTTAATAAAAAAATGAACTTGAAGATAAAAAAAAACCATCTTTACAATATTGCAAGCCAAATTGGTTTTGATGTTCCTATAGTTTTGGAAAAAAAAAACACTTTCTTAATTGGCAAAAAAAATAAAATTTCGAGATTAAAAAAAAATTTTGGTTTAAATATTTTAATTGTATATCCAAA
>CACFOC010000026.1 GCA_902567945.1 uncultured Pelagibacteraceae bacterium
TTTTAAATAAGGAAAAAATTTTAGATTTAATAAAAAATAATAAACCAACACAAATTGAATTAAATGATATAATTTATGAATTTAAAGGAAAGAATTCTGATAATTTAAAAGTATTTTTTGATAAAAAATCACTAGAATTAAAAGGTTGGAAGACAAAAGACGCTTACTCCAATAACGTTAGTTTTATAATAAAAAATTTAAAAACTAATACTCAAATTGTAGATGACTTTTTCAAAATTCCTCGCGAAGAAGATCTTTAGGACACCATTTTTCCAACTTTTTCACCGCCAAAAATATGAAAATGCAAATGCGGAACTTCTTGGCCACCATTTTCTCCTACGTTAACCAAAGATCTGTATCCTCCACCTTTAGCAACTTCAGAAATACCTAATTTTTTTGCTACGGTACCTATTCCTATAATTAAACCTACAATTTCTTTTTCTGATGCATTTGAGGAAAAATCATCTAAATTAACATATTCGCCTTTTGGAATTACGAGTGCATGAATTTTTTTTTGAGGATTTACATCATGGAATGCTAAAACGTATTCATCTTCATAGATTTTTTTGCAAGGAATTTCGCCTCTTAAAATTTTAGCAAAAATATTATTTTTATCGTAGTTCATTTTTGTCTTTTCTTTAACTCGTTCATAACACTCTCAATTTTAATACCGTTTGCCTCTAAAAGTACCATTAAATGATATAAAACATCTGCTGCTTCGTGAACTTTATTTGTATCTTTTTCTACCGCATCAATAAGTTCTGCGATCTCTTCTTTTACTTTTTCAATACTTAATTTTTTATTGCTTAATAATTTATATGTATAAGATTCCTTATTATTGGATTCTTTTCGTTTACGAATAACAGCAATCAATTCTTCTAAAGTTTTAAACATCTATTAGATTCTTACAGGAATTCCTTTTGAGTCTAAATATTTTTTTGCATCTAGTATTGAAAATTCTCCAAAATGAAAAATTGATGCAGCTAGGACGGCACTTGCTTTTCCTATTTTAAACCCTTGGTATAAATGTTCTAAATTACCAACACCACCTGAAGCAATAACCGGTATATTAACATGATTAGCAACTTTTTTAGTAAGATCTAAATCATAACCTTTCTTAGTTCCATCTCTATCCATTGAAGTAAGTAATATTTCTCCCGCTCCTAAAGATTCCATTTTTGTTACAAAATTTAATACGTCTTTACCAGTAGGCTTTCTTCCTCCATGCGTAAAAACTTCCCATTTGTTATTGTTAGTTTTTTTTGCATCAACAGCAACGACAATACATTGAGAACCAAACTTTTCAGCACTTTCCTTTATTAAATCTGAATTATTTACAGCTGCTGTGTTTATTGAAACTTTATCCGCTCCAGCAAGTAGTAAATTGCTTATATCTTCTAAAGTTCGTACTCCGCCACCGACGGTTAAAGGTATAAAACATTTTTTTGCTGTTTTTTTTACTGTATCTAATATTATATTTCTATTTTCATTTGAAGCCGTAATGTCTAAAAAACAAATTTCGTCTGCTCCATTGTCATTATATATTTTTGCTTGTTCAACAGGATCGCCTGCATCTACTAAATTAACAAAATTTATTCCTTTAACCACTCTTCCTTTGTTAATATCTAAACAAGGTATTATTCTTTTTTTTAACATCTAAATTGTACTTAATTTCCTTATATCAATAGTTCCATCATATATTGCTTTTCCTACTATAACACCATACAGATTTGGAAAATTTTCTTTAATACTTTTAATATCATTAATTGAAGAAATGCCTCCAGAAACCACAACTGGAATTTTAGTAAGTTTAGAAAAATTTGAAGTATCTTTAATATTGGGTCCTGTTTTTGTTCCATCTTTATTTATATCTGTATAAATTATCCTGGAAATTTTAAAAAATTCTATTTTCTTTACAAACTCTGAGGCCAAAATACGAGTTTGTTTTTTCCATCCAGATGAAGCTATAAAGCCATTGCGTACATCTAAAGCTACTACAATTTTATCTTTATATCTTTTACATGCATCTTTTAAAAATTCCATATTTTCTATAGCAATAGTTCCAACAATAACTTTATCAACACCTAGGTTTAATAAATCATCTACATCCTGCAAAGATCTAACACCACCTCCATATTGAATTTTTAAATTACTTTTATTAAGAATATTTTTAATAATATTCTTATTTACTAGTTTGCCTTCCAGTGCTCCATCTAAGTCAATTATATGAATATTTTTAAAACCCAAATTAAAAAATATCTCTGCCTGCTCTGCGGGCAACTTCTCATATTGAGTAACTTTGTTGAAATCTCCTTTTAAAAGCCTAACACATTTACCTCCCTTGATGTCGATAGCAGGGAATATAATCATTTATTTTTTATAATTTTCCTTTAGTTGAAGGAATTTTATTTTTAATTCTTTTGTCAATTTCTAAAGCTTCTCGTAAAGATCTAGCCAAACCCTTAAAACAAGATTCAATTATATGGTGGCTATTGTCTCCATATATATTCTCAATGTGTAATGTTATGCCCGCAGCTTGTGAAAAAGCTTGGAACCATTCTTTAAATAATTCTGTATCCATTTCTCCTAATTTTTCAACTTTTAATTTTACTTTCCATATCAAATAAGGTCTGTTTGATATGTCTATGGATACCCTGGTCAAAGTTTCATCCATCGGAATTAATGCGTGTGCAAACCTTCGTATACCCTTTGATGCACGTAACGCCTTTTTAATACATTCTCCTATTGCTATTCCAGTGTCTTCAGTTGTGTGGTGCAGATCAATGTGGGTATCGCCCTTAGCCTGAACCTTTAAATCAATTAAAGAATGTTTTGAAAGTTGCTCTAACATATGATTAAGAAATCCTATTTTGGTATCTATTTTATAAGATCCTTTGCCATCTATATTGGCGTCCACTATAATGCTGGTTTCTTTGGTTTTTCTATTAATTCTAGCTTTTCTTGACATATGCTGCCCCTGTAATAGCAGGTATATATATAATTAATTTGAGAACATATCAATAAAATGAAATAGGACCTTGAAGACTGCAAATAAATATCTACATAAGCTATAACGATGAGCAATAATTCAAATTGGCATGGAACAACTATTGTTTTGATTAGAAAAGACAAGGATGTTGTTGTCGCTGGAGATGGCCAGGTTAGCCTTGGTAATACAGTGATTAAAAGCACAGCAAAAAAGGTCCGTAAGATTGATAAGAGAAATGTAATTGCTGGTTTTGCTGGGTCTACTGCTGACGCCTTAACTTTATTTGAAAGATTAGAAGCTAAACTAGAAAAGCATGCGGGTAATTTGACAAGAGCCGCTGTTGAATTAGCAAAAGATTGGAGAACAGATAAATATTTAAGAAGACTTGAAGCTCTTATGGCAATAGCAGATAAAGATAAAAGTTTTATAATTTCTGGTACTGGAGATGTATTAGAGCCAGAAGATGGAATTATTGGAATTGGCTCTGGTGGTAATTATGCTTTGGCGGCTGCAAAAGTTTTAATGGATACTAAAATGTCAGCCGAAGAAATTGCAAAAAAATCTATTAAAGTTGCTTCTGAAATATGCGTCTTTACAAATAATAATATAACTTTAGAAAAAATTTAATAAAATGAAGCAAAAATCAAATATAACATCTTTACCAAAAAAAGATTTAAAAAAATCATCTGATTCTCAACCAATAATCTCAGCATTATCTCCCAGAGAAATAGTTTCAGAATTAGATCGATATGTTATTGGTCAAAAAGCAGCTAAGAGAGCAGTTGCTATAGCCTTGAGAAATAGATGGAGAAGGCAAGCATTAAAAGGAGATATGAGAGATGAAATTTTACCAAAAAACATTCTTATGATAGGTCCAACAGGTGTTGGGAAAACAGAAATATCAAGAAGACTTTCAAAATTAACTGAAGCGCCTTTTGTGAAAGTTGAAGCTACTAGGTTTACTGAAGTAGGCTATGTTGGTAGAGACGTAGAACAAATTATTAGAGATTTATTAGAAATATCAATTGCAATTGAAAAAGAAAAAATGAGAAAAGAAGTTCACACAAAAGCTAAGCAAGCTGCCGAGGAAAGAGTTCTTGATGCTCTTGTTGGTAATAAAGCTAGTGTTGCTACAAAAGAAAGTTTTAGAAAAAGATTAAGAAGTGGCGACTTAGACAATAACGAAGTTGAAATTGAAGTTAGCGACGCAACAAATATGCCAAGTTTTGAAATACCTGGTATGCCAGGAGCAAATATTGGCATGGTAAATCTTTCAGAAATGTTAGGCAAAGCGGGTAAAAAATCTAAGAAAAAGAAAATGACAGTGAAAGATTCTTATGAAATTCTAATAACTGAAGAGTCTGATAAAATGATCGAGCAAGATACGATTTTGAAAGCAGCAAAAACTTCTACCGAAAACAATGGTATAGTTTTTTTAGATGAAATCGATAAAGTTTCAGCACGAGGAGATCGAATTGGAGGAGATGTATCTAGAGAAGGAGTGCAAAGAGATTTATTGCCTCTAATAGAAGGAACAACGGTCAGCACAAAACATGGCCCCATTAAAACTGATCATATATTATTTATTGCTTCAGGAGCTTTCCAGCTGGCTAAACCATCTGATTTGTTGCCTGAACTTCAAGGCAGACTACCTATTAGGGTAGAATTAAATGCGCTAACTAGTGATGATTTTAGAAGAATTTTAGAAGAACCCGATAATAGTTTAATAAAACAGTATAAAGCACTTTTAAAAACAGAAAATGTAGATTTAGAATTTACAAAAGATGGAATTGAAACGATTGCGAAATTAGCAACTGAAATTAATGCAAGTATAGAAAACATAGGTGCAAGAAGATTACATACAATCATTGAAAGGGTTTTAGATGAGATTAGTTTTACTGCCACAGATAAAAGTGGGGAAAAAATTGTTATAAACAGCAGTTATGTAACTAAAAATCTTGGCCAATTAGCTAAGGATACAGATTTAACTAAATTTATTTTATAATTTTTTTTCTTTTTTTAAATGTATATATAACGCACCTTCACCACCGTTCTTTAAATCAGCAACAGATATTTTGTTTATTTTATTGCAAAGGTATGAATCATTTTTTATAAAATCTGGGACTGAGTGTCTTAATGTGTTTAATTTCTCTGATTTATAGGGATCATTATAAATTTTTGATCTTGAACCTTTTCCTGTTATTATAATAACTTTTTTACACCCTTCTTTTATAGATTTTTGTAAAAAATTTTTTACTATTTTATTGGCATCTTCTAGCGAAATACCATGTAGATCTATTTTAGGAACATTAATAGGTTGGGGTTTTTTATCAGTTATACTTAATTCTTTATCATAAACACCACCTAAACTTTTAGTATAATTTATCCAGTCTATCTTATCTTTGCTTGTTGCAGAAAATTTTTTCTTCACTATTTATTTGTTGTTTCAACTAAATACCAAGTAGGATCTTGGCTCCACATATTTTTTGAAAATTTCCAAATATCATTCACTGTTTTAATCGTGTCAGGATTTCCTTCTATAATATTATTATCCTTATCCTTAACACATGTAATGATTTCACTAACGAAGTTAACTGTTACTTTATAAATATTTTCAATTTTTTTAAACTCTAATACTTTAGAAGATTTCACCCCTATAAAAGTTGTTTCATTTTTTATATTTTTACTTTTTCTATCATCTATCGCATCAGAAAAATCTTTAAACATATTTTGTCCTAATAAGCTTTTTAGTGATTTTTTGTCCCCTTTAGCAAAAGACGTTATTATTTGTTCGTAAGCAATTTCGGCGCCTTTTAAAAATTGTTTCTTTACTTCTTCATCTACGTTTCCTGTTTTAATAGCTTCATTATTTTCAATATCTTTTAAGACCTCTACTCCTTTTGGAAAGTACCTGCTCATAGGTTTACCTTGATGGCCCGTTTTTCTTCCCAGAATGTTTCTAAGTCTTAAAATTATAAAACCAGCAAACATTGCTAGTAGAATTATATCTATAAATCCAAATTGACTGCTCATATGACTTTTTGATTATAATACCTATATGATATAGTATGCAAACACAAATAAACAGACAAATGAACGCTGTCACCCTTTTAATAATTGGAATTCCTGCAATTGAAATTTATTTAATGATTAAGGTTGGGTCTGTGATTGGTGCTTTAAACACTATTTTATTAATTTTTTTTACTGCAATAGCTGGTGTTTATTTTGCGAAAATTGCTGGTTTAAGCACCTTAAGATCTGGTTTTAATCAACTAATAAAAAATGAAATACCTATATATGAAATAATATCGGGTGCTGCATTAGCTTTCGCAGCTTTATTATTAATAATTCCAGGATTTTTAACCGATGTTTTGGGTTTTTTATTAATAATACCTTTTACAAGAAAACTATTACTGAAAAATATACTATTTAAATTTAAAAAAAAAAATATTCAAGAAAACATTATTGAAGGTGATATCGAAGAAACTGACGAAACTGAAAGTAAAAAAAATAAATGAGTTATAAAATTGTATCTAAATTTATCAAAGATATTTCTTTTGAAATACCAAATCCTAAAACTTTTATATTACTAGATAAAGAAATCAAAAATTATAAATTAACCTTCGATATAAAAAGTAAACCTTTCAAAGATAATATAGTTGAAGTGAATACTATTTTAAAACTTGTGCCTGGTAACGAAGTTAAAGATAAAATGTTAACTGAAATTAATCTTACAGCTTTAATCACAATTGACACTAATATTAAGGATAAAAAGGAAATAGAAAAAATTATTCTTGTAAAAATACCTAATGAAATTTACCCAACATTATATGAAACTTTTTTATATATATTCAAACAAGCAGGAGTTAAAAATATTAAAATAGAAAAAGATGTTAATTTTGAAAAATTATATTTAGAAAAATTTGGATCTTAGTTGTAGTAATTTTTTTGTAAATCTGATTTAAGATATTTCTTATGTAGCTTTATTTCATCCTCCGACGCTTTAATTATTTTACTCTTTTTATTACTTTTAATTATAAAATCACCACTATCTTTTCGTTTATATATTTCATCATTTTTTAAATCTAATTTTGGTTCCTTTTGGTCAACTAAATTAATATAAACCTCTCTTAATAATCTACAATCTACTAAAGCATTATGCTTTTGCCTTTGAGAATTATCTATATTAAATCTTTTGCACAAAGCATCTAATGAATTTTGTGATCCTGGGTACTTTTGCCTGGCGATTTCTAAAGTATCAACAACATTTTCTTTATTGATTTCTTTTTGTTTAATAAGTCTTAATTCATAATTTAAAAATGACAAATCAAAAGGAGCATTATGAATTATTATTTTTTTATCCTTAATAAATTTTAGAAATTCTTGAGCAATCTCATCAAAAGTCTTTTGATCTGACAAAAATTTATCAGAGTAGCCATGAACTTTATATGCGTCTTCAGAAACAGTTCTTTGTGGATTGATATATTTATGAAATATTTTATTAGTAGGAATTTGGTTATTTAATTCAATACATCCAATTTCTACTATTCTATGTTTTTCTGTAGTAGATAAACCTGTTGTTTCTGTATCTAATATAACTTCAAGCATTTGATAAAATTTTTTTTATTGTTATTTTAACATTTTTTTTTATAAATTTACTCCTAAAATTATTTTTTATTATAAAATCTGCTTTCTTTTTTTTTATTTCTATAGGTAGTTGAAATTTTCTTAAGATTTTTATTTGGTTTCTTCTATTTTTTTTAAGTCTTTTGTTAATTTCTTTTTTTTTAGCATCAACAAAAATTAAAACATCACTTTTCTTATTAATTTTATTTTCTAACAATAGTGGAATATCTAATACAACGTACTTTTTATTTTTATTTTTTTTTAAAAAATTTTTCATTTTTGATCTAACTTCTGGATGAATAATTTTAATAATTTTCTTAAGGTTGCTAGAATTACTTGAAATAGCTCTTTTAAGTTCCTTCTTTTTTACAGGAAAGGAACTTATATAATTAGGTAATATTTTTTTTAACTTATTATAACATTTTCTACTTTTTTTATATAATGCAGCAACTTCAGCGTCAGCATTAAAAACTGGGTAGCCAAATTTTTTTGCTATATAGGTTTTGCCTGAACCAATATCACCTAAAATTCCAATTCTAATCATTTGTCTAATAATTTAATTGTTTTTTTATTTATATTAACAATTATTTTGTGCCAAATTGTGAATGCTTGATGTGCTTGATAGATAAACATCATTTTTCCATTCTCAGCCCTATTTCCAAATTGTTTTGCTTGTGCCAGAAAATTTGTTTCTTTTGGATTATAAATAACATCATAAAATAATTTATTTGGACCAATACTAGAATAGTCTAGATCTATTTTATCATCTTTTTGAAGACCTAATATTGTAGCGTTAATTATCATGTCAAAATCAGTGATTGATCCCCATTCCATGATCTCTATATCTGAAAATATTTTTTTTATTTCTTCTGCTTTTTTTTTAGTTCTGTTGCTTAAAATTATTTTTCCTGCTTTCATATTTTTTAAAGACAAAACAAGAGATGGAACCACGCCTCCTGCTCCCAGAATAAATATTTTTTTATTTTTAACGTCATACTTAATGCTCTTTAAAGCCAGTTCAAAGCCACCAACATCAGTATTGTGTCCAATAACTTTGTCGTTTTCTTTATAAATTGTATTGACGGATTGAGTTTCTTCTGCAGGTGGAGTTAGTTGGTCAAGATAAGGTATAATAATTTTTTTAAAAGGTGTAGTTACATTTATACCATTAATTTTTTCTTTTTTTACTTCTTTGATGATATCTTTAATATCACCTTCATTAAGGTTTTTCTTT
>CACFOC010000027.1 GCA_902567945.1 uncultured Pelagibacteraceae bacterium
AAAGCATCAATATCCAAACCTGAATCAGTTTCATCTAATATAGAAAAGTTTGGATCTAAAATTTTCATTTGCAAAATTTCATTTTTTTTCTTTTCACCACCAGAAAAACCAACATTTAACTGTCTCGATAGAATTTTTTCATCAATCCCAAGTTCAGTAGATTTTTCTTTTACTAATTTTATAAAGGATAAAGTATCTAATTCTTTTTCTCCGTTAGCTTTTCTGATAGAATTTAATGAAGTTTTTAAAAAGTTATTGGTATTAACTCCTGGTATTTCTAAGGGATATTGAAAAGCTAAAAAAATTCCTTTTTGTGCCCTTTCTTCAACAGGAATTTCTTTAAGACTTTTACCATTATATTTTAATTCACCAGAAATTTCATAGCCATCTTTTCCAGACAAAATATTTGCTAAAGTGCTTTTTCCAGATCCATTTGGACCCATGATCGCATGCACTTCCCCAGGTTTAATATTTAAATTTAAGCCCTTTAGAATTGCTTTTTTATTAATCGAAGCTTTTAAATTTTTAATTTCCAACATTTTTTATTCTCTTCATCATCATTTCTATCATTTGATAAAAACCCGTTTTCCTATTCATTGTAAGTAATTCGTCCATTTTAATTTTTTTAAAATGTTCTGGTGTGATTTTTTTTGCTTCATATACTGGAGAAGAATTAAAAATATCTAACAAAACATATGCGTATCCGCCAGCTACCATAGCATTACTCCAAGCTTTAAATTTATTATCTTCCCAATCTACAAATAAATCAAATTGACAACGACTTACCCTGTTTTCTTCAGTACGCTTTTGCTTACTTAACGGATCTTCATCTAATTTTTTACCAAGCGAAATTAACCATCTATAAACTTCTAAGCTATCGATTGCTTGTATAGACTCAATATTTTTTTTATACTCTGTAAGTTTATTGTCAATAATCATATTTATTTCTCAAATAGTATATTTGGATTTTTCATTGTTTTAATTTCCATACAGTTGCCGTTTGGATCTTCGATAAACATTGTTTCCTGCTCTTTTGCTTCGCCTTTAAACCTTATGTATGGTGGATCAATAAACTTAATTTTTTTTTCTATTAATCTTTGCTTTAAACTTTTAAATGATTGCGCATCTAAATGAACACCAAAGTGAGGTACTGATACATTTCCCATATCTACATTATGCCTTTCACCTTTATTGTTTTTATTAGGATCGGACGCATGTAGTGTCAATTCATTGCCCCAAAAATTAATATCAGCCCAAGCATCAGGATATTTAAACTCTGCTTTTCCTCTATCGCAACCCAACACATCACAATAAAATTTTATTGCTATATCTAAATTGCCGACCGGTATTGCTAAATGGAATCTGCTTGGCACTTACCCTACACTCCCTTCTAAGCTAATACCTACCAATTTTTGAGCTTCGACTGCAAATTCCATAGGGAGTTGTTGAAGAACTTCTTTACAAAAACCGTTAACGATTAATCCTACAGCCTCTTCTTGATTTAATCCTCTTTGATTACAGTAATATAATTGTTCTTCATTTATTTTAGATGTTGTTGCTTCATGTTCTACAACAGAAGAATGATTTTTATTTTTAATATAAGGAACAGTATGGGCTCCACACTTGTTTCCCATAAGCAGTGAATCGCATTGTGTGTAGTTTCTTGCGTTAGTAGCTTTTTTGTTAATATCAACTAAACCTCTGTATGTGTTATCAGCATAACCAGCTGAAATTCCTTTTGATATAATCTTACTTTTTGTATTTTTTCCTAAGTGAATCATTTTAGTACCAGTATCTGCTTTCTGGTGATTGTTTGTAATTGCAATTGAATAAAACTCGCCTACTGAATTGTCTCCTTGCAAAATACAGCTTGGATACTTCCATGTAATTGCTGATCCAGTTTCTACTTGAGTCCAAGATATTTTAGAATTTTTTCCTCTGCAAGCTCCTCTTTTTGTAACAAAATTATAAATTCCTCCTTTTCCATCTTTGTCACCTGGATACCAGTTTTGAACAGTAGAATATTTTATTTCAGCATCATCCAAAGCAACTAACTCTACATTAGCAGCATGAAGTTGATTTTCATCTCTCATGGGCGCCGTACATCCTTCAAGATAACTTACGTAACTTCCTTTATCAGCAATGATTAGTGTTCTTTCAAATTGTCCAGTTTCAGAAGCATTAATTCTAAAATAGGTAGACAACTCCATAGGACATCTAACCCCTTCTGGAATATAAACAAAAGAACCATCCGTAAAAACAGCAGAATTAAGAGTTGCAAAATAATGGTCAGTAATTGGAATAACAGAACCTAGATATTTTTTTACTAGATCGGGATGTTTTTTTATAGCTTCAGAGATAGGGCAAAAAATAATTCCTTTTTCTGTTAATTTATCTTTAAACGTTGTAGCTACAGAAACTGAATCAAAAACAGCATCAACAGCAACTCCTGCTAGTTTTTCTTGTTCTTTTAAAGGGATTCCAAGTTTTTTATATGTTTCAATTAATTTAGGATCAACTTCATCTAAACTTTTTGGCTTATCTTTTGCGCTTTTTGGTGCTGAGTAATAATATAAATCTTGGTAATTAATTTTTGGATACTTTGGTTTTTGCCAATTTGGTTCCTTAATACTTTTTAATCTATTAAATGCTTTCATTCTCCAATCGAGCATCCATTTAGGTTCTTTTTTTATTTTAGATATAAACTTAATAACTTCTTCATTTAATCCTTTTGGTGCCCTGATACTTTCAATATCAGTTGTAAAACCATACTTGTAATCTTTAGCTTTTTCTAATTGATGTTCATTCATCGATTTAAATTTCTTTGTTGGGTATTACTTGTTCTACCAATAATATCTTTCAGCGTATTTTTTTCCAGAAAAGTATTTATATGTATTTCAAGTTCATTCCATAAATCATGAGTAATACATTTTACAGATTTTCCAGTACAACTTTTTTTAGACTCCTTTTTACATCCTAATGTTTTAATTTTTTCAACAGCATGAATAATTTCAGAAAGATTTATTTGTTCTGGTGATTTTGTTAAAAAATATCCTCCAAATGACCCTCTTGAACTTTGAACAAGATTATTTTTTTTTAACTTTAAAAAAATTTGTTCTAAGAATGATAATGAAATCCCTTGTCTTAAAGAAATTTCAGCTAAACTTGTTGGATTATTTTGATTTGATCTAGCTAAATCAACCATTGCCATTACAGCGTATCTTCCTTTATTACTTAATTTCATACTAATAAGCCTATATTTTATTGCCTTTATTTAGTAATTCCTACTAAAATAGTCAAGTATATAAATAAATAAAATAGCACACCTGTAAACGTGTTATAAAACTACTCTTTTTTTGAAAATAGTAATCATTACCATAAAATATGAAAAATAAAGTTAAAGAAATTTTTATTCCAGGACCTTGTGGAAGAATTCAAGCAAAATATATAAAAAGTGAAAAAGAGAACGCTCCAATTGCAATTGTTTTGCAACCTCATCCTCAGTATGGAGGAACAATGAATAATAAAATAGTTTTTGAAATTTTTAACAGTTTTTACAAGAATGGCTTTTCTGTTATTAGAATAAATTTTAGAGGTGTAGAAAAAAGCGATGGAGTATTTGATAATGGCCAGGGTGAGCTTTCTGATGCTGCGGCTGCATTAGATTGGATTGAAAAAGAAAATCCTGATTATACTCAATGTTGGGTTTCTGGTTTTTCTTTTGGTTCATTAATATGTATGCAATTAATCATGAGAAGACCAGAGGTTAATAAATTTATAGCAATATCTCCTCAACCAAACGTTTATGATTTTACATTTTTAGCTCCATGTCCAATTTCAGGATTGATGGTGTTTGGTAAAAACGACGAGCTTGTTCCTGAAGAAAACATATTAAATTTAAAAAAAAGATTAAATCTTCAAAAAAATATTGAAGTAAAATTTGAGTCAATACCTGGAGCAAATCATTTTTATAATAAAAAAGAAAAAGAATTAACTCTTATAGTAGAAAATTATTTAAAAGAAAAAATTACTATATCTTAATTTTTTTTAATAATAACTCCCCCAGTGCAAGGTTTGCTTACGCCGGTTGTTTCTGGAAAAGAAATTGGTAATTTAAGATAAGATCTTATAGCAAGATACGCAAAAGCTTGTGATTCTACAAAATCTCCGTCTACTCCATACTCATCAATTAATTTTATAGCTTTATTGTCTTCTTTTAATCTTTTAATTAAAAAATTATTTTTTCTACCTCCTCCACATAAAATTACTTCGCATTTATCAAAATATTTTTCTTCCATTGCAGAAATTATTATATCACTTGTAAATTCTGTTAAAGTTGCCGCTCCATCCTCTACCGAAAGATGTTGAATAATTGCAAAATTGAAATGCTTTGTATCAAAAGATTGCACTGGTCCTTTGGTTGAATTTTTTTCTTTATTATAAAAATTATCTAAGAGAAGTTTTAAACATTTTAAATTCACTTTACCTGATTTCGCTATTATTCCATCTTTGTCATAATTTTTTTTTATTTTTTGCCTTATCCATCGATCTATTAAGCACATGCCTGGACCTATATCAGTTCCTGACATATTATCTCCATTTAAAATAGTAGTTATATTTACAATCCCTCCTATATTTACAAATATTGCACATTTCAATTTAAAATTTTTTTTTAAAAGTTTGTGAAATATTGGCGTCAGAGGGGCTCCATTTCCTCCGTTTTTTAAATCATTTTGTCTAAAATCATAAATGACAGTTTGATTTGTAAGTTCTGAAAGCAAATTCCCAATACCCAATTGCTTAGAAATTCTTTCTTTTTCATTGTGAAAAATAGTTTGACCGTGAAATCCTACAAGATCAATATTTGATTTAAACTCTTTCTTTATTTTATTTACCACATCTGCATGAAAGATTGTGATATCCTTTTCTAAAAGTTGTATCTTATTTGATAAATTATTCAGATCTTTTGAATCATTTATCTCTTCTTTAAGATTATGAATATTTTCGAAGATATTTTGGCTATACTTAAAATACCTATCTAAAACTACTTTATATTCAATATCGCCATCTGATTGAATAATTGATGCATCAACTCCGTCAGCTGATGTTCCGCTCATTAAGCCTAAACTGCAAAAGTATTTGCTCATAAATTATATTTAATTTAAAAGGAATCTTGTATATTACGAGTTTAAAGAAGCTTAAAAATTCATGCAAGAAACATTTCTAACAGAATTTCAAAAAAGAGGTTATTTTAACCAGTGTACTGATCAATCTGGACTAAATGAATTAATGACTCAATCTAAAATTAAGGCTTACATAGGCTTTGATTGTACTGCCCCAAGTTTACACGTTGGTAGTTTAATGCAAATTATGTGCTTACGACTTCTTCAAAAATATGGACATCAACCTATTGTATTGCTAGGTGGAGGAACAACGCTTATTGGAGACCCTTCAGGAAAAGAAGAAACCAGAAAAATTCTTGATAAAAAAATAATAGATAAAAATATTAAAAGTATTGAAAATATATTTAAGGTTTTTTTAAAATCAAAAAGTTCAAAAACAAAACCTATTTTTGTTAATAATTATTCATGGCTAAGTAGATTAAATTACATTGGTTTTCTGAGAGAAATTGGTAAACATTTCACTATAAATAAAATGTTAACTTTTGACAGTGTTAAGCTGAGACTAGAAAGAGAACAATCCTTAAGCTACATGGAATTTAATTATATGATGCTTCAAGCCTACGATTTTTATGAATTAAATAAGAGACATAAATGTATCTTACAAATTGGTGGCTCAGATCAATGGGGTAATATTGTTAATGGAACTGATTTAATTAAAAGAAAAAATAAAAAACAAGCATATGGATTAACTACTCCTTTAATTACTCTCTCATCTGGCACAAAAATGGGAAAAACAGAAAAAGGTGCAGTTTGGTTAAATAAAAAAATGCTTTCACCATATGATTATTGGCAATTCTGGAGAAATACCGACGACAAAGATGTTGTTAACTTTTTAAAACTTTTCACAGATTTAAATATAGAAAAGATAGATAATTTAAAAAATAATCAAGATATTAATGAACTTAAAATTTTACTTGCTAATGAAACAACGTCAATGTTACATGGATCGAAAGCTGCTAAAGATTCTGAAGCTACTGCAAAAAAAACTTTTAAAGATAGGTCTATAGGAAAAGATTTGCCAACTATAAAGATAAAAAAAAATGAAATAACTAATGGAATAAATATACTAGATTTAGTTCTTTTAACAAAGCTATGTAGCTCGAAAGGGGAAGTGAGAAGAGTTATAAAAAATAGCGGTATAAAAATTAACAACGAAACTGTAGTCGATGAGACTAAGATATTTTATGAAAATAATTTTGACCAGAATAAAAGCATGAAAGTTTCGCATGGAAAAAAACAACATGTGATTGTAAAAATTATTTAGCTTCTTCTCTTTTTTTCTTTTTCATTTTTTCTACAGCCCTAACAATAAATCTTGGAGTTAAAGTTTTAACTGGATTAACTGTTGTTTTTATGTCTTTTGGAGGACCTTTCATTTTAAAACTCACCCCAACAACTCCTTCTCCTGTTTTTTTACCTACCAAAATATCGCCAATTAGTGGAATAGAAGCTATAATTGAATTTAGTTTTGTTGCAGGCACCAAGGTTCCTCTTAAACTTACAACCTTTCCCTTGTCAACGTATCCACTAAGTAAAATTGATACAGCTGGCCCCATGGCTAAAGCATCTTCAATATTCATTACGTTGCCTTTAGAATTTGATTTCATTTCAAAAGAATCGAAACGTATACCTTCACCACTAAGAGTGTCGGCAATACCTTGTAAGGATGCTAATGTTAACAATTGTGCTAAAGCAGGAACTTTTGAAACTTTAAAATCTGTTATTAGTAAATTTGAGCTTGTTCCTTCTTTGGTAATAGTTGATTCATATTCCAATTTTCCATCCTCAAAACCTTTTATAAAATCAAAGTTTTTTATAAAAGGTCTTGCTCTGTCCGAGATCACTTGAAGAGTCCTCTTATTTCTATCAACTTGATAAATTGACATTTCAATAATTTCATTTTCAGAAAAATTTCCTTTTAAAATTAATTTATTATAAGAACCCTTTTTAATGGAAGCGATCATACTAAAATTCGTAACATCGTCATTAGTTCCAGTAATAGTCTTATCAAAATTTACCTTTAAATCTCTGTTAAAATCTTTACTAAATGTTTTTTTATCATCAGTTTTATAAAGAGATTTTAAAAGCGGCTCTGCATCAAATAATTTTCCTTTAACAAAAATATTATTTTTTGAATTTTTTTGTTTGTTGATATGGAAATCATTATTTTTAATTTTGTTTTTAAAAGTTGTAATCTTAATATCTTCTATATCTTCAATTTCTAATTTTTTATTTAATTTAATTAAATTTAGTTCAATTTTTGATTTTTCAGAAGAATATATTAATCTATCAACGTTATAATTAGATTTTGAACTATCTATATAAAAATCTATATTTGCGTGGATATTTTTTTCTTTATAGTAATTCAAATTTGGAATTTTTAGAGAAAGATCGTACAAATTAATATTGCCAGCAAGATTAAAATTTTTATCAGTAGAACCAGATAGGCGAAAATCTTTAAAACTGTTATCAAATTTTATTGATCCAGATAACTTAAAAAAGTTTTCTGAATTAAAACTGAATTCTGAATCTTTTAAAACAATCTTAGAACTATAAGAAGGAAGATATTTTTTAATATTTTTAATTTCTTTATGGTCTAAATTAAGATCATTAATTTTTCCTTTTACTAAAAATTTTTTATCGGTAATTTTAAATCTATTATTTAACCATAATTGTATAGATGTTTCTAAGTTCGTTGTTAATTCAATATTTTTAATGTTGCGTAGATCTAATCCTAGTAATGATGAAATTATTTTAATTTCTGGATATTTAGAAGTTCCTTTAGTTTTAATTTTAGATTTTATTATTTTTTTACCATCTTTAAAATTTATATCTATAGAGCTTTTCTGCAAATCTAAATTTAAAATCTTTCCTTGATTAATTAAAAAATTAATTTCTTTATCATTATCCGATTTATAAACATATTTTATATCAGTTGATAAATTATTGATTTTTAGATCGTTGTTTATATTTATATGGGCTCTTAAAACTTTTGCATAAATCTCATAATTTTCAGCTACGCTACCATCTGAATTGAACGGAATAACAATTTCTCCTTCAATTTCTCCTTTAGAAAATATTTTTTTTATTTGTTTATTAATTATTCTGGGAACAAAAACATTTGTAATCTTTGTTAGATCTTTAATATCGTTTTTAAAAAAAGCTATTTCTGCTCTTTGTAATAAAAAATCTGAAGTAATAAACGATTTTAGAGCTAAGAATAAATCTATTTTTGATAAATTAATTTCATTGTTTTTAATCAAAATTTTTGGCTTTTGCAATTTTATCGCAAGATTTAGCTCTTGAGGATTGAGATGAATTTTTGTTTTTTTAAATTCTAATTTAACTTGATGATGTGCCTCATTAGCTTTCTGTTTTATTAAAGTATCAAACCTATCAGTTTCTATACCAAAATAGCTCAAATAAATTATAAATGACAAAATAAGAATTATTATTAAAATAAAAAATCTTAATAAAAACTTACCCATATTTTCTTATTTTTTACCTTTTTTTTTATAAAGTGCAGTTTCCAGAAAAACATCAATATCTCCGTCTAAAACTCTATCTGGATCAGTATTTTCTAAATTATTTCTTAAGTCCTTTACTAAGCGGTATGGCTGTAAAACATAAGACCTTATTTGATGTCCCCACC
>CACFOC010000028.1 GCA_902567945.1 uncultured Pelagibacteraceae bacterium
AATAATCTAAAGAAAAGAAAAATTTTTCTAAATAAAATCAAAAAAGAATATAAAAAAATTAAAACATGAGCATTTTATCAGATCGTTGGATTAAAAAAATGGCTCTGGAAAAAGAAATGATAAAGCCTTTTGTTTCTGAACAAAAAGGAGGAAAAAAAATTTCATATGGTTTATCTTCTTATGGATATGATGCGAGAGTATCTACTGAATTTAAAATTTTTACAGATGTTAATTCTACTATAGTTGATCCAAAAAATTTTAAATTAAATAGTTTTGTTTCAAGAACAGTTAATGAGTGTATAATTCCACCAAATTCTTTTGCTTTAGCAAGCACTGTAGAATATTTTAAAATTCCAAAAGACGTTTTGGTAATTTGTTTAGGAAAATCAACATACGCAAGATGCGGTATTATTGTAAACGTTACACCACTCGAACCCGGTTGGGAGGGACATGTCACTCTTGAATTTTCAAATACAACTCCTTCTCCAGCAAAAATTTACGCTAATGAAGGTGCTGCACAATTTATTTTTCTAAAAGGTAACGAAGAACCAGAAGTTACTTATTCACAAAGAAAAGGTAAATATATGAAACAAACTGGTGTTACCTTACCAAAAGTGTAATTTTAAATTAAATGCAAAAACTAGAAATTAAAGGTGGAAGAAAAATTTCTGGAACAATAAAAATATCAGGCTCAAAAAATGCTACTCTTCCAATATTAGCCGCTACAATATTAACTGATAAAGAAATTTTAATTACAAACGTACCCATAGTAAAAGATGTTGAAACAATGGTTGATCTTTTGCGATCAATGGGTTCAGATGTCATTTTAAATAAGAAAAAAAAAATAATCAGGATCATAAATAAAAAACGTCTTAAGACATTTGCTCCTTATCATTTATTAAAAACCATGCGCGCAGGAGTTCTTGTGCTTGGTTCTCTTTTGACAAGGTATAACAATGCCAAAGTATCCCTACCAGGAGGATGCGCAATAGGTTCGAGGCCAATAGATGTTCATTTAAGTGCGCTAAAAAAAATGGGAGCAAAAATTAAAATAAAAGATGGTTATATAATTGCTTCTTCAAAAAAAAACCTTAAAGGAAGTCTAATAAGGTTTCCTAAAATTTCTGTTGGTGCTACTGAAAATTTACTTCTAGCATCATGTTTTGCCAAAGGAAAAACAAAATTAAGAAACTGTGCATCAGAACCAGAAGTAAAAGATTTAGTAGTTTTTTTAAAAAAATTAGGATCTAATATTAATTGGGTTGGTAAAAGAAGTATTAATATCATTGGTGTAAAAAAACTAAGAACAACAAGACACAAAGTAATTTTTGATAGAATTGAAGCAGGAACTTATATTATTGCTTCAGCTTTAACAAATAGTACTTTAAAAATTAAAAATATCGATCCAAAAATTATGTCTACTGAAATTGATGTATTAAGAAAAATGGGAGTTACTATTATTATAAAGAGTAATAATTTAATTGTTAAACCTATTAAAATTTTAAAAAATATTAATATTAGCACCAAGCCATATCCGGGATTTCCTACTGACCTGCAGGCTCAAATTATGGTTTTAATGACTAAAGCCAATGGTGTTTCAAAAATTACAGAAAATATATTTGAAAATCGGTTTATGCACGTTTCGGAATTGAGAAGAATGGGAGCACAAATTGAGATTAAAGGCAATAAGGCAGTAATTTTTGGAAATAGGAAATTAAACGGAGCTGAGTTAATGGCTACTGACTTAAGAGCATCAGTCTCTCTTGTTCTAGCAGCCTTAGTAGCAACCAACAAAACGATTATTAATAGAATATACCATTTAGATAGGGGTTATGAGAAAATTGAAAAAAAGTTATCAAAATGTGGTGCGAAAATTAGAAGATTGCAATGATTTTTGAATTAAAATTTCAATGTTGAATTATAACAAGATTTTGAATAAAACTTTATAAAAAAAAGGAGAAATATTGGCTAAACAAGATTTTTTAGAATTTAAAGGCAAAGTTACAGAATTATTACCTAATGCTATGTTTAGAGTTAAGCTTGAAAATAATCATGAAGTTTTGGCTCATACAGCTGGCAAGTTAAGAAAAAACAGGATAAGGGTTCTTACAGGTGACAATGTTTTGATTGAAGTTACGCCATACGATTTAACCAAAGGAAGGATAATTTTTAGATATTAATAAGGCTAGGTAGCTCAGTTGGTAGAGCAGAGCCCTGAAAAGGCTTGTGTCGGCGGTTCGATTCCGTCCCTGGCCACCACTTCAATGAATTATTTGTAAAGATTTGAACTTGACAGATCTAGTTAAAATCTATTAAAAAATCGGTATTGCAAGAGTAATGCAATATAGTAAATAAAGATGAGGAACGTTAAATGAGTCTAAAAGGTAAAGTAAAATGGTTTAATGGAAAAAAAGGTTATGGTTTCATTGAACGTGAGGATAAAGAGAAAGATGTTTTTGTTCACCACACAGCGGTAAAGGCTGCTGGTCTCAAGTATTTAAACGAGGGTGATGAACTAACATTTGAAGTTGAGAACGGCGAGAAAGGACCTTCCGCAGTAAATCTGCAAAAAGCTTAATCGAATTTCAATAAATTTCATAAGGCTAGATTGAAAGATAGGTTTAAAATTTTTTAATCTGGTTAATTTCTAGGTTTAAGTAAATGTTTGTTAAATAAAGAAAGGAAAAAAGATGAGTATAAAAGGAAAAGTTAAATGGTTTAATCCAACTAAAGGTTATGGATTCATCGAAAGAGACGACAAAGAAAAAGATGTTTTTGTTCACTCTTCTGCTGCAAGAGCAGCTAATATGCAATTAAACGAAGGTGACGCATTAACATTTGAAGTTGAAAATGGAGAAAAGGGACCTTCCGCAGTTAATCTACAAAAAGCTTAATCGCATACAATCTATTGTTGCAAAGTAAAAATTTTATGTTACTTTGCAGCAATGATTGAAAATTTAAAAATCATAGACATTCTAAATGCAAAACACCATTTTGCACATGCTAGGCTATTGCTTAGCTAAATCATTACATATTTAAAATATAAATTTATAAACAATTAATATAAAAAGGAGTTATGCAGCAGTAGCTCAGTTGGTTAGAGCACTAGTTTGTGGAACTAGGGGTCGGTGGTTCGAATCCACCCTGCTGTACCAAAATAATGAGTAAAGAAAAAAATCTTAAACCCTCTAAGGAATTACCTTTAGGTTTTGTAGATAGGCAAGAAAAAGAATTATTAATCCGGGATTTTATAATTTCTAATATCAAAGGAGTTATGACTAAGTACGGGTTTCAATATCTCGAGACGCCAAGTTTCGAGTATACGGATAGTATTGGAAAATTTTTACCTGACAAAGAAAGACCAGATCAAGGAGTATTTTCTTTTAAAGATGAAAATAAGTGGCTATCACTTCGTTATGATCTTACAGCTCCATTAGCAAGGTATGTTGCAAAAAATTATCTTGAGCTCCCCAAACCTTTTAAACGTTATCAATTGGGAACTGTGTGGAGAAACGAAAAACCAGGACCAGGTAGATTTAGAGAATTTTTACAATTCGATGCAGATTATGTAGGAACAAAGAGTTTACAAGCAGATTCTGAACTTTGTGTATTAATATCTGAGATACTAGAAAAATGTGGACTGTCTAAAAAAGATTATACTGTGAAGATTTCATCTAGAAAATTCACTGATAAACTCTTTGAGGAATTAAAAATTAAATCAAAAGAACAAATATCAACCATTTTACGTGCTCTTGATAAGATCGATAGACTTGGATGGGGAGAGGCAAAGAAACTTCTTGGTGAAGGCAGAAAAGATAAATCTGGAGATTATACAAAGGGCGCAAATCTTAATAATGATCAGATAAAAATAATTGAAAATGCTTTAAAAAGCAAAACACCTGAAAGTGAAGACGTTTTAGAAATTATCAAAATATTCAAAGATTATAATTTTGAAAACTATAAATTTGATCCATCAGTGATAAGAGGTTTAGAATATTATACAGGTCCTATTTTTGAGGTTAATTTAAATTTTGAAGTAAAGAATTTAAAAGGGCAAACTATTCAATTTGGTTCAATAGGAGGAGGTGGAAGATACGACAATCTTGTAAGCAATTTTGGAAATTTTGATTGTCCCGCAACAGGAATATCAATCGGCCTTGATAGGCTGGTGTTTGCTTTAATGCAAAAAAAGGATTTTAAAATAAAGACTACCAGACCTGTAGTCATATGTGTTTTTGATAAAAAAAAAAACAAAGAATATGTTGGGATATTAAATAAACTTAGAATGTCAAATATCAGTTCAGAGATTTATCCAGGCGAAGGTAAGTTAAAAAAACAAATGGAGTATGCAAACAAAATAGGTTCTCCAGCTGTTATTTTGTATGGCGATGATGAAATAAAATCTGGAAAAGTAACATTAAAAAATCTTGAAAGTGGTAAAGAAAATCTGGTTAAAATTGAGGATCTAGCAAATGAAATCCAAGAAATACTCTGAAGATATAATAAAAGTTTTTAAGAAAGATGGTTTTATTTTATCAGAACCAGATGTTCTTTTAGACTCAAATTACATTATCCAAAGATCAGGCGAGAATTTTAGAAAGTTAATGCTTACTTTTGAGGATGATACAGGGAAAAGCATGTGCTTACGACCAGATTTGACCATTGCTTCTTGTATAAAATATTTAAAAGATAACTCTAAAGTTAACTCAAAAATTTTTTATTCAGGGCAAGCTTACAGAAGATCAAACAACTTAAAAGACAAAGTTGTCAATGATCAGTTAGGAATAGAGATTTTAGGCTCTAAAAATAAATCTAATGATGATTTAAAAGTTTTAAAAACAATTGCAAATTCAATTGAAAAAATAAAAATAAAAAATACATCAATCAAGGTGAGTGATGTAAGTTTGTTTCAAAAATTAATAGAGTCTTTAACAATTCCAGAAAGATGGAAGATGAGACTTAAAAGGCACTTTTGGAGACCTCAATATTTTGAAGATTTACTTAAAAGGCTTGAAACCAACTCTGATGTAGATCCAACAGCAGTTGAGTTAGATAAAAAAAGATTTACCGAAATGAAAAATCTTGATCAAAACAAAGAAATTGCAAGCCGTAAAGTTTCTGAAATTTTGACTAGATTTCATAGAAAAATAAAAGATCCGAGATCATTTGCGGAAAATAAAAAAATTGTAAAAATTATTAGAGAGTTTTTAAAAATTAATTGCCCAATTAATCAATTGGATAAAATATTAAAAAGTTTCGTTAAAAAAAATAAATTAAGTAATAGTGTTTTCAAAGATTTATCAACTATAAAGAATTTATCTAAGATAAATTCAAAGACTACTTTTTCAACAAATTTTGGTAGAGATCTAGAATATTATACTGGAATAGTTTTTGAGATATACAACTCATCAAAAAAAGAAATTGCAAGAGGTGGAAGATATGATGGCTTATTAAAAAGTCTGGGGTCTAAAAAAAATATTTCAGCTGTCGGGGCTGCAATTAATTTAAATAATTTATAAATATGAAAAATTTAATAACTATAGGTTTGCCAAGCAAAGGAAGATTAAAAGAAGGATCAATAAGTTTCTTTAAAAAAAATAATTTTAAACTAACCTCCAATGGAGGCGAAAGAAATTATTTTGCACAAATAGAGAATTTACCTAATTCAAAAATTATTTATTTGCACGCTAAAGAAATAATCCAAAGACTTGGTGACGGAACAATTGACACGGGAATATCCGGTCTAGATTTATTGAAAGAATCCTCTATTAATCTACAAAAAAAAATTGAAATTAAAAAAAAACTTGATTTTGGTGTAGCCGATGTAGTGATTGCTATTCCTAATGATTGGATAGATGTTCAAACAGTGGCAGACCTGGAGGAAGTTTCTTTTGATTTTAGAGACAAAAAGAATACCAGGTTGCGTGTTGCAACTAAGTATCCAAATTTAACTAATAATTTTTTAGTTTCAAAAGGAATCACCCAATACAGACTTGTACCAAGTCTTGGTGCAACAGAAACCTATCCATTCATTGGATCATCTGAAATTATTACAGATATAACCTCGACAGGAAAAACCTTAAAAGATAATAATCTTAGAGTTCTTAAAGATGGGTGTATTTTAAATTCCCAAGCTTGCTTATTGATTTCAAAAAAAAAGGCCACAAAGTTGCGGCCTTTTTTAAATTCATTATTTTAAGCAGATTACATTCCCATTCCGCCCATTCCTCCCATACCACCCATGCCACCAGGAGGCATAGCAGGCGCAGAATCTTTTTCTTCTGGTTTGTCAGCTACCATTGCTTCTGTTGTAATTAATAATCCAGCAATTGAAGCCGCATCTTGTAATGCTGTTCTTACAACTTTAGTTGGATCTATAATTCCTTTAGCAAACATATCGCAGTACTCTTCATTCTGAGCGTCATAACCTTGGTTTGGTTTTTTACCTTCTAAGAGTTTACCAACAACTACTGATCCATCCACACCGGCGTTAGTAGTTATTTGTCTTATTGGAGCTTCTAGTGCTTTTCTTACAATATCTATCCCTGCTTTTTGATCTGCTCCTTTAGATTTAACTTTGTCTAATTCCTGAGCAGCATAAAGTAATGCACATCCGCCTCCCGCAACCACTCCTTCTTCAACAGCTGCCCGAGTTGCATTAAGCGCATCTTCAACTCTATCTTTTCTTTCTTTAACTTCTACTTCTGTAGCTCCACCAACTTTTATTACAGCTACTCCGCCAGCTAGTTTTGCCAGTCTTTCCTGTAATTTTTCTTTATCGTAATCAGAAGTTGTTTCTTCTACTTGTTGTCTAATTTGATTACATCTTGCTTCTATATCAGATTTTTTTCCTGTACCAGCAACAATGGTGCTATTATCTTTATCTACTTTTACTTTTTTACAGCTACCCAAATCTTTTATTTTTACATTTTCTAGTTTAATTCCTAAATCTTCAGATATAACTTGTCCGCCAGTTAAAATAGCAATGTCTTCGAGCATTGCTTTTCTTCTATCTCCAAAACCAGGAGCTTTAACAGCTACGACTTTCAGTCCTCCTCTAAGTTTATTTACAACTAGAGTAGCTAAAGCTTCACCCTCAACATCCTCCGAGATTATCATTAATGGTCTTCCAGCCTGAACAACTGATTCTAAAAGAGGAACCATTGTTTGTAGATTAGCTAATTTTTTTTCATGTAGTAATATGAGAGGATTTTCTAACTCAGTTGTCATTTTGTCTGCATTAGTAATAAAGTAAGGGGAAAGATATCCTCTATCAAACTGCATACCTTCCACAACGTCTAGTTCGGTTTCTAATCCTTTTGCTTCTTCAACTGTAATTACTCCTTCATTACCAACTTTTTGCATTGCCTTTGAAATCATATCTCCAATTTCTTTTTCTCCATTAGCTGATATTGTTCCAACTTGCGCTACCTCATCATTAGTTTTTACTTTTTTTGAAGATGATTTTAATTTTTCTATTACATGTGATACA
>CACFOC010000029.1 GCA_902567945.1 uncultured Pelagibacteraceae bacterium
AATTAAAATTCTATGGACTTACTGATTTTCCAAGCACCAATTTTAATGGTCCAAGCAACAATGGATGGAATTCTTCTTGGCATCCTATTTGCCTTAATTGCATACGGAATGGCTCTTCAATGGGGAGTAATGAATATTATTAATATTGCACAAGGCGATCTTGTAATTTTAGGAGGTTATATTGCATACTTTATGTACCTTTACGGAATCCATCCCGCATGGGGAGTAATAGTTTCACCAATAATTATGTATTTTGTAGGTATTGGAATTTACAAATTAGTTATCAATAAAGTTGTTGATAGAGATTTGTTTATATCAATCCTAGCAACATTTGGAATCAGTATTCTTTTTATGCAATTGATGAATTTTGCATTTGGCGCAGATGTTGTTCTTGCAGTTTCTGGCTATGGAACAACCATGCTGTTTGATAACTCTGTAACTCTACCTAACTCAAAAATATTTGCAGCAGTCATAAGTATTATTTTTGCAATTGCTTTAGTTATTTATATGAAGAAATCCAAACTGGGACGCGCAATCAGAGCAACGGCCCAGAATGCGAGAGCAGCGAAGATTTTAGGTGTAGATACTGAGAAGGTATACGCAGCAACTTTTGGAATAAATGCAGCTCTATGTGGAGTAGCGGGGGCACTTATTTCAATTACATTTACCATTCATCCTTATATGGGATTACCTTACACAATCAGATCTTTTATGATTGTGATTGTTGCAGGATTAGGAAATTTGCCTGGTGTTGCAATATCAGGAATGGGACTTGGGGTTTTTGAAGAATTTGCAGACTATATACTAGGAACAGAATTTAGAATTGGATCTGTATTTTTATTATTAGTTTTAATTTTAGTTTACAGAAGATTTAAACTTGCTAAGAAAAGAGAGTATTTAAAATGATAAATAAAAATTTAATAATTTATTTATCAATTTTAACATTTGGATTAGTTGCTCCATTTATTTTTCCAGCATTCAAAGTTCAATTATCAATACTTTGTGTTTTAATAATTTTAGCAATAACCTGGAATATTCAAGGTGGTGAGATGGGATATAATTCGTTTGGTAATATTTTATTCTATGGACTAGGGATGTATCTTTGTGCATCTGTTCAGGTAGGAATGTTTTTTCCTTTAGCCGAATGGACTGAAAGTGGTGGAGAGAAAACGTTTGTTCATACTCCTGTTCAATTTTTTCAAGGTATTGCTGTTGGTTTAGCTGTTGCCGCAGTTATACCAGCTATAGTAGCTGGATTAATAGGATATTCAATTCTAGGATTAAGAGGACATTATTTTGCAATTGGTACATTAGGTTTAGGTGTAGCCGCTGGTGAAATTTCAGGCGGAATAGAAATTATTGGAGCGGGGCAAGGTTTTACAACCCCACCATTTCCAAACGTTGGAAGCCTAGAAGCAAGAGGTGAATTTTTTTATTATTGTAGTTTTGTGGCACTTGTGCTCACATTTATTGCAGTCAAATCTATTTACTCAACCAGATTTAAGTTAGTTCTCAATGCAATAAGGGATAATGAAGACAAAGCTGAGGCAATGGGAATTCAAACAATGAAGTATAAAATTATTGGTTGGATGATTTCAGCATTTTTCTGTGGCCTTGCAGGTGGAATAATGGGAGGTCTTGTTGGATATATAGACTCCACTGATGTTGCTTTTGACGGAAGAGAAATGGGAGTGTTCATGGTTTTAATGGCAATATTAGGTGGCAAAGGAACTTTATGGGGACCAGTTATTGGAGCAACTATATTTCATATATTTAAAGAAGGTTTTTGGACTTTCTTTCTTGGATGGCAGTATGTTGCTCTTGGAGTTTTGATTGTTGTAATTGTAATTTATTTTCCAGAAGGAATCATGGGTTGGCTCAGAGAAAAATATCCTGAAAGATTTGGTGAAGTAGTTGATGATGTTGATCGAAAGGCACAGGTTGAACTTAAATGAGTATTTTAGAGGTAAACAAAGTAAGTAAATCATTTGGAGGAGTAAAAGCAAATGTTGATATTTCCATGTCTGTTGATAAAGGAAAAATAGTAGGTTTAATTGGCCCTAATGGATCTGGAAAAACAACTTTATTTAACTCTATCGTCGGGACCTATCCTATAGATCAAGGATCTATAAAATTTAATGGCAAAGAAGTTTCAGAGCTACCAGTTCCGATAATTGCTAAGCTTGGTTTGTTAAGAACATTTCAACAAACAAGAATATATGGAAAATTAAACTGTGTAGAAAATATGCTTATTAGTCATAAGGCAAGTGATGAGAGTTTGGTCAAAATATTTTCACAGATACCTAAAAATTTAACAGAAAAAGCTGAAAACTTATTAAACTTTGTTGGATTATATCAAAAAAGAAAGTTAAGAGCAGGAGACCTATCTTTTGGTCAACAAAAGTTATTAGAACTCGCAATGGCATTAATGAATGAACCAGAAATGTTGTTGTTAGACGAACCAACAGCAGGGATAAATCCTACATTAATAAACGGAATTATTGATAGACTTATAAAAGTTAATCAAGATTTTGGAATTACTCTACTTGTAATCGAACATAATATGAGAGTAATTATGCAATTAGCAGAGAGCATCTTTTGTTTAGCTCACGGCAAAATGTTAGCTAATGGAACTCCAAAGGAAATAAAGGGTGATAAAAGAGTAATCGACGCTTATCTTGGAGCACAATAATGAAAAATCAATATGAAGTATTAGGAAAAGCACCTGTCGCGGAAGATTTGAAAAAATTATCAAATGACAATGTACATTTAACAATTAAAAATCTATCAGCAGGATATGGTAAAATGGAAATTTTGCATAATCTTGATTTATTTGTAGGTAAGGCACAGTCTTTGTGTTTAATTGGTCCAAATGGAGCTGGAAAGTCTACTATTCTTCATTCGATATATGGTTTTACAAATATATTTTCAGGTCAAATTGAAATAAATGGAAAAGAAATTACAAATTTATCACCAGCTCAAAAATTGAAGTCAGAAGGAGTCGCTTATATTTTACAAGATAATTCTGTTTTTCCAGACATGACAGTTGAAGAAAATCTTCTAATGGGAGGATATATAAAAGATAAAACTGAAGAATCTTTTGAAGAGGCAGAAAGAGTTCTTCAAAAATATGAGAGACTAAAAAACAGAAGAAACCAACCAGCAAAAGTTTTGTCTGGGGGAGAGAGAAGACTGCTAGAGATTTCAAGAGCTTTAGTGATGAAACCATCTATATTATTAGTGGACGAACCATCCATAGGACTTGAACCAAAATATATTGAGATGGTATTCGAAATACTTGGAGATCTTCAAAAAAATGAAAAAAAAACAATTATTCTAGTAGAACAAAATGCTAAAAAAGGATTAGAGTTTGCCGACATTGGTTATGTTTTAGTTTCAGGTCAAACAGCAATCGCAGGAAAAGGAAAAGATTTATTAAAAAATCCAGACGTTGGAAGATTATTTCTTGGCGGGTAATGATTGAAAATAAATTAAACTTTTTCTTTAAACATCAAATTTGGCATTTAGGCGGAACTATAGTTTTGTTTTATATAGGTTTTCAATTTGTTGATCTTTCAAACAACACAAACACATTTTTAGGAATAGGCGCATTTAAATGGTTTTTGGTCGCCATGACGATTCCTTTAGTTCATCAGACTTATGTATGGATATGTTGGAGGTCAGAACTATGTTGGAAATCAATAAGTAATACGATTGGATTTAAAGGTTATGTGATAATTTTTTTTATTTTAATTATTTCAAGACTTACAGCAATTGTACTGTGTTTTGTTGATTATGGCTCTTTATACAAACCCGGATGGCTTGCTTGGATTTTAGGATTAATTTTATTTATCCCAGGCGTTTATACAATGTACTCAGTAAAAAAATATTTTGGATTTTTGCGTGCAGCTGGAGCAGATCATTTTGATCCCAAATATAGAAATTTACCTTTTGAAAACAGAGGGATTTTTAAATGGACTCCTAATGCCATGTATGTTTTCGCTATAGGTATTCCTTTTGCTTTTGCAGTTATGACTGGATCCCAATCAATGTTTGTAGTTGCAATTTATACCTATATTTCTATTTGGTTGCATTATTTTTGCACAGAAAAACAGGATATTGCCATCATATATAACAATTGACGGTACAAAGAAATTAGACTTTAATTAACATTATAAATTAAACAACTGAGAGGGAAAAAATGTTTAAAAAGTTCATTAAATTAGTTTTTGCTTCTTTGCTTTTCTTTTCTGTTTCGTCAACAACCTTTGCAATGGATAAGCTGCACTTTATTATTGGTGGTGGAGCTGGTGGAGGCTGGGACGGTACAGCTAGAGGCACTGGGGAAGCTTTAACAAAAGCTGGAATGTTAGGTAGCGCATCATTTGAAAATATGTCAGGTGGTGGAGGTGGTAAAGCTTTGGCTTACTTAATTAATAATAAACCAGAGAATACTATTTTAGTTCAATCAACTCCGCTTGTATTAAGATCAATTACAAGACACAAAGGTTATGTTACAGGTGATGATGTTCTGTCTTACAAAGACGTTACACCTATAGCTGGAGTAATTGGTGACTACGGCGCTATTGCTGTTGC
Source organism: uncultured Pelagibacteraceae bacterium (assembly GCA_902567945.1). Classification (GTDB taxonomy): domain Bacteria; phylum Pseudomonadota; class Alphaproteobacteria; order Pelagibacterales; family Pelagibacteraceae; genus AG-414-E02. The sequence goes on from CACFOC010000029.1 coordinate 4,597, forward strand.
AAAAGATTCACCGTTTCAAAATTTTGCAGACGTTGTTGCAGCTTACAAAAAAGATCCAAAATCAGTTAAAATGGCTGGCGGATCTGTAAGAGGTAGCATGGACCATTTAATTGGAGCATTAGCTTTCCAAGAAGCAGGAGCAAATCCAAATGATGTTATTTATGTTCCATACGATGCAGGTGGAAAAGCACTAGCGGGATTACTTTCTGGAGAAACTCAAATTCTTTCAACAGGGTTGGGAGAAGTTATGGGAGCTAGAGACCAAGTAAGAATTATTGGTATTACAGCACCTGAGAGAGTTTCTGATGCACCTGAAGTACCAACTTTAAAAGAACAAGGTTTTGACGTTCAGTTTGTTAACTGGAGAGGTTTCTTCGGACCTCCAGGAATGGATAAAGGCTTGAAAAAGAAAATTGCTAAAATGCTAGGCGATGTCCAAAAAACATCTGAATGGGAAGCTGTTAGAAAACGTAATGCTTGGGTAAATATTTATAACCCAGATAAAAAGTTTGTTAAGTTTTTGAAAACACAAACTAAAGAAATGACAGCTCTTATGAAAAAATTAGGAGTTATATAATCCTTTGGATTATTAACGAATAGGAAGAGCAGTGAGAATAAGTACAGATAAAATTATCTCGCTGCTCTTTTTTATTTTATCAGCACTTTATCTTTACCAAACATATCAAATTCAAGTATTTTCTTTTGATGAAAATGCGCCTTTTAATGCAAAAACTTTTCCTACTTTTATTGCGTACTTTGGAATGTTTCTCGCAATACTGTATGTGGTTTTACCAGAGAAAATTTCTTCAAAAGTAGATCACAAAGTACTAGATTATAAAAGCACATTATTTTTAATTGTTATAGCAACTATCTATGGTTTTATAATTTTAAGAGCAGGTTTCTTTTTATCAACATCGCTATTTTTATTCTTTTCATATTATTTTTTGGGAGAAAGAAGATGGATTTGGATGTTCGTTTTGTCATTTCCATTTGTAGCTTTGTTTATGTTCTTATTACATGGGCTATTAGATATTTATTTAAGGGATCCGTTTCTTAAAATGTTAGGGATTATAGGATGATTGAAGGAATATTAATAGGTTTACAAACCGCGCTAAGTTTTAAAAATATTTTAATGGTGATGATGGGATGTTTTTTTGGCACTATTATTGGAATGCTTCCTGGGCTGGGCCCAATGACTGCTATCGCTTTAATGATTCCAATTACCTATGGTTTTGAACCTGCCACAGGATTAATATTAATGGCGGGAGTATATTACGGTGCAGTATTCGGTGGATCAACATCATCAATTTTAATTAATGCACCTGGGGTACCAGGAACTGTTGCAACCGCATTTGATGGATACCCAATGGCACAACAAGGTAAAGCTGGTAAAGCTTTAGCCATTGCAGCTTATAGTTCATTTGCAGGCGGTACAATTTCTGCAATATTTTTATTGTTTGCAGCACCAAGTTTATCAAAAGTTAGTTTGGCTTTTAGATCACCAGATTATTTTGCTTTAATGGTTTTAGGTTTAACTGCGGTGTCTGCTTTTTCTTCAAAGGGTCAGTTTTTAAAAGCCATGATGATGGTTATTCTAGGCTTGATGCTAGCTACAGTTGGGCAAGATTCTTTATCAGATATTACAAGATTTACTTTTAACAATATGAATTTAACTGATGGTATTAGCTTCGTATTAGTAGTTATGGCGACATTTGCAATGAGTGAAGCTTTAACAATTATTTTAAAAGGAAAGGATCCAAGTCGAGCTACTGAACAAGTTTCTCTTTCCCAGTTAGGTTCTATTAAATTAGATAAAGATGAAAGAAATAAAATGTTAAAATCTATTCCCAGATCTTCCGTTTTAGGTTTTTTAATAGGAGTTCTTCCAGGTGCAGGAGCAACCATTGCATCATTTTTAGCATATGGAATGGAAAGAAATTATGTAAATGAAGATGAAAAGAAAAAGT
>CACFOC010000030.1 GCA_902567945.1 uncultured Pelagibacteraceae bacterium
AATTTTTATTTCTGTCTTTAACGATACCTCTATTTGCGTATGCGGCCGCCAAAGTTCCTATTCCCGTTCTATCATCACTTTCCAGATTTTTTTCTAAAAAAACTATAAGACTACTTAAAATCTTATCAGCTTCGTTATATTTTTTTTCAGAAATAAAAACCAAAGCTTTACACATCATAGCTCCTCGATGGTAGGGAGTTTTATTTAAAGCTTTATCTGCCGCTTCCAAAGCTTCTTCATATTTTTTATCTTTTAAACGAATATCACAAACTTCTGTTTCATAATCACCAGCCGGCCTGTTCATAAAAGATTTAACAAATCCCCAAACTGTAAACATAACAAAAGTTAATATTGCCATGTATATGACAAATCTTTTTAATACATTTGCATTAACATTCATTAATTAAATACCTGAGTTACGTATAAATAACTAAAAACAATACATAAAAGCACTGAAGTAAATGTTGCTCTTTTTTTTAAAATTTTTTTTTCATCATCAGAAACTGTTTTTTGAGATTTTTGCTTCTTCCTAACGTACAAAACCCAAATCATTTGACGCACTGGAAAGAATAATGCCGTAGTTAAAACTGCTACCCAAATTGGATCATGAAAAGCGATGTAAAAAGATGTTAGGTTCATAGTTATATTTTAAATTAAGATTTATTTGTTAAAATAACACGCAAATATCAATAGTTTCAATCTTTAGTTGTATATATTTTAAGGCAATAAAGTGTTGATTTACACATTCAATTGTGCTGAAGTTTGATGATTAAATGCTTAGGACTATGGTCCTGAGCATTTTGTGTTTTATAAAACAAATAAAAAACAAAAGGGGGAAACCTTTATGTCAGCAAAAGTAACGTGGCTGATTGTGTTCGTGCTCATGTATTGGGCGTATTGCATCTATTGGGGTGTAAGAGGAGCACAGATGGCGAAAACAGCATCTGACTACTTCATATCAGGAAGAAAACTTCCGATGTGGGTATTCGTTCTGGCCGCCACAGCTACATCATTTTCTGGATGGACCTTTATGGGTCACCCAGGATTAATTTATAGAGATGGTTTTCAGTATGCTTATGCATCTTTTTATGTAATCACTATTCCATTCACTGGAGTAATGTTCTTAAAAAGACAATGGATACTAGGAAAACGTTTCGGTTACGTAACACCAGGTGAAATGCTAGCAGATTACTTTAAGGGTGATATGATACGTATTTTAGTTGTTGTCGTAGCTTTATGTTTCTCAGTTCCTTACTTAGGTTTACAACTTGCAGCTTCTGGAAAACTATTTAACGTTTTATCAGATGGATTATGGGGCGTTACAACTGGTACATGGGTACTAGCTGCTATCGTAGCTCTTTACGTAGGATTAGGCGGATTAAGATCCGTGGCTTATGTAGATACACTGCAGTGTGTTCTTTTATGGTTTGGAATTATTGCAATAGGTTTTATTGCATACGATCTCGTTGGAGGTTGGGGCGCACTTAACGAAGGATTAGCAAAAGTTGCTTTGGTAGAAGGAACTAAGTGGGGACGAACTCCAGGTGATAACTACTCAGCTTACTTTGCAATTCCCGGTGTCATACAGTTTACAGCTGGACTAGGAAAAGAAACTCCAGTTGGTGGATTGTGGACAGGGGTGATGGTGTTAACTTATATGTTTGCTCTTATGGGCATTCATTCTTCACCAGCATTTTCAATGTGGGCTTTCTCTAACAAAGACCCAGAGCCATTTGCACCACAACAAGTTTGGGCTTCATCATTTGGAATAGGTTTTGCCCTATTCATATTTACTGCAGCTCAAGGAATGGGGGCACATATTTTAGGTGCCGATCCAGTTGTGAATGCAGCAGGAGCTAATATTTCAAATGTACTTCCAGAATCAATTGGTAAAGGTGGTCAAGGAAATCTTGTTCCATATTTAATCAATACGATTGGAGATGCAGCTCCTTGGTTTGTAGGTCTTCTTGCGGTATGTGCACTAGCTGCTATGCAGTCTACAGGTGCAGCATACATGTCAACTTGCGGTTCAATGTTAACTAGAGATATCTACAAAAAATTCTTCAGACCGAAGATGTCACACAATGAACAAAAACTGTTCGGAAGAATCTGTGTGGTTCTTGTAGTTGGTGCAGCTTTAATGGTTGCAACATTCTCTAAAGATGCATTGGTACTTCTTGGTGGATTAGCGGTAGCGTTTGGTTTCCAAATGTGGGTGCCATTAGCTGCAGTTTGCTACTTCCCATGGTTGACTAGAGAAGGAGTATCTTGGGGACTATTAGCAGGAATTATCGCTGTAATGATGACTGAAAGTATTGGTCAAAATTTATTTGGCGATTCTATACCTTGGGGAAGATGGCCGTGGACAATGCACTCAGCATTCTGGGGTATGTTCTTCCAGTTATTGGTATGTATTCCAATTTCTGCAATGACACAAAACTCAAGAGATCGTGCTCATAGACAAAAATACCATGACTTCTTAGCAGATCATGCTGCTCTTCCAGCAAGCAAGCAAAGTCTTAAGCCTGCTGCTTGGATTATAACAATTGCTTGGTTATTCTTCGGAATTGGACCAGGAGCTGTTATAGGAAATGATATCTTTGGTTCGCCAAATGATATCAGTACATGGACATTTGGAATTCCATCGATTTGGGCTTGGCAAATATTATTCTGGATATTAGGTACTGGAATGATGTGGTTCTTAGCTTACAAAATGGAAATGTCTACTATGCCTAGAAAAACAGTAAGTGCTCTAGTTGAAGATATTGGAGACACTGCTCGAGGGTAAATAGGTATAACATAACAAATTCTTAAGAAGGGCGGGGTTTTCTCGCCCTTCTTTTTTTTTGACATAATTGAAATATAAAAATATAAATTTTCCTATGAGTTCTATTAAAATTTCACCATCAATTTTATCGGCAGACTTTAGTAAGTTGGGTAGTGAAATTCAGGATTTAGAAAAAGCAAAAGCAGATTTAATTCATATTGATGTCATGGATGGGCATTTTGTTCCTAATATTACTATTGGTCCAGAAGTAATAAAAAAGCTAAGGAAATATACTTCATTGCCATTCGATGTACATTTAATGATTTCTCCTGTTGATAATTTTATAAAAAACTTTGCTGAAGCTGGATCCGATATAATAACTATACACCCTGAAGCGACAAACGATTTGAAAAATTCAATAAAAAAAATAAAATCATTTAAAAAAAAAGTTGGCATTTCTCTAAATCCAGAAACTTCTTTGGATAAAGTTTTGCCTGTTTTAAATTTAATTGATTTAGTTTTAGTAATGAGTGTTAATCCTGGTTTTGGTGGGCAAAAATTTATAAAAGATGTATTAGAAAAAGTAAAAAAATTGAGAAATGAAATTGATAAAAATAAATTAAACACTCAAATAGAAATAGATGGAGGAATAAATTTTGAAAACGCAAAAATAGCTATAGACGCTGGAGTAGATATATTAGTTTCGGGTACAACAATTTTTAAGGAAAATGGTGGTAACTTAGAAAAAAATATCCAGTTGCTAAGAACAAGATAAAATGCATAGACTGAAAAGTATTAAACTATACTTTTTTTCTATTATTAAGTTATTTTTTTTAAGTATTAAAAACTATTATTTTAGAAGCAATTACTATAATAAAAAACTAATTACATTTATTCCGGATAGAATTTTTTACAATCCGAGTACATACTTAAGTGCTTCATTAACAACTACTAAAAATGACTTTTATATAATTTCAAACATACTGCCGAAAGTATTATGGAAAATAAAAGATGAAGATGTAAAAAATTTTAAAAATTTACATAGTTTTTTATGGTTAACAAAACTTGATAGAAAAAATAGTAAAAGTATAACAAAAAATATTATTAACAGTTGGATTGAAAATTTTTTTAATTATGATGTAAATGCATGGGAAATGGAAATTACTGCAAAAAGAATTATTGCATGGGTATCAAATACAGACATAACTTTAGACAATTCTGATAAGACATATAAAGAAAAGTTTTTTTTAAGCTTGATTAAACAATCGAACTTTCTTTTAAAAAATTTAAAAAACCTGTCATATGATTCTGGTAAAATTATTTGTTGTTCTGCAATAATATTGTCTGGAATGATCTTTAAAGAAAATGAAATAAATTACAAAACAGGAATTAAAGAATTAGAAAAAATTATCAAAATCTACTTTGATGAAAATGGGTTTCCAAAGTCTAGAAATCCAGAAGATGTGTTTATTTCTATAAAGTATTTAATTCTAATAAGAGAATGGCTAAAGGAAGCACAAAAACCAATACCAGATTTACTAAATGAAATTATACATAAATGTGGAAGTTGTTATTTTACGTTATCTTGTTCGAATAAACAGTTTCCATTATTTAATGGTGCAACAGAAATTAACTATGATGAATATGATATATTTTTAAAAGGATTAAAATATAAATTTGCAAATAAAAATTATGAAATTGGAGAATTAATTAAAATAAAAAAAAAAAAACTCGAATTTTTTATAGATTGTGGAAATCCTCCAAGTAGTAACTTTTCAAAAAATTACCAAGCAGGTTGTTTATCGTTTGAATTAATTTCAAATAAACAAAAAATAATATGTAATTCTGGATATAGTAAGCACTTGTCATCAAAACTTACCTCGCTTTGCCGTTCTACTGCTGCTCATTCTACTTTATATATAAATGATGCATCATCTTGCGTTTTTCAAAAAAATGAAACTATAACCAAGGCCTATGGAAGCTCTGTATTAGAAGGGCATAAAATTATTAATAAAAACTATACTGAAGATAAAGACTTTTATTCAATACTAGCTTCACATAATGGATATGAAAAGAGGTTTGGTTACACTCATTCTAGATTAATTAAAATTTCAAAAAAAGAAGATATTATTTTTGGTAATGATCAATTAAAAAAAACAAAAAACTGTTTTAATTCTTTAAATTACTTTATAAGATTTCATATATATCCAAATATAAAAATTGTAAAAACAAAAGCTGAAAATTCAATATTAATTAGTTTGCCTAATGGCGAAGGATGGTTAATGCAGAGTGAGATGAATAATTTTGAAATAGAAAAAAATATTTTTCTTGGAAATAAAAATAAAATTATAAATAATGATTCGGTTTTTATTTCAGGAAATATAAATAGTGAGATGATCTCAATAAAATGGGAAATTAAAAGAGTAAATTGATAAATGAATATAAAAAAAATAAAAAGGGCAATTATTTCGGTTTCAAATAAATCAAATTTAAAGATCATTTTACCTATTTTAAAAAAATTTAATATTGAAATTATAAGTTCAGGAGGAACATTTAAAAAAATTAAAAGTTTGAATTATAATTGTATTGAAGTATCAGACTATACTGGTTTTTCCCAAATACTAGATGGCCGCATTAAAACGCTACATCCAAAAATTCATGCAGGAATTTTAAATATAAGAAAAAATATGAATCATAAAAGGGATCTTAAGAAAAGAAATATTCCAGAAATAGATTTAGTCATTGTTGATCTTTACCCTTTTGAAAAAATGCTTGAAGAAAAATCAAAAAAATTAATTGAATATATAGATATTGGTGGGTCCACCCTAATAAGGGCTGCAGCTAAAAATTTTCATGATGTAACTGTAATATCTAACATTAATGATTATTCTAAATTGGTGTATGAACTTAAAAAAAATAAAGGGTCCACTTCCATTAAATTTAGAAAACATATGTCGGCAAAAGCGTTTGGTTTGACTGCTTATTATGATTCCATTGTCTCAAATTGGTTTAATAATCAATTAGGTATTAAGTTTCCAGAA
>CACFOC010000031.1 GCA_902567945.1 uncultured Pelagibacteraceae bacterium
AAAAGAAAATATTTTATTAAAAAAATCTTTATTTGTAAAAGTCCCTGCACTTAATATATACGATTTAAATTTTGAAGAATTTTTTATAAAATTTTTCCCTCTGGTATCCGTTACTAACAAAACTTCTATATTTTTTTGGGAGAAATGTTTCATAAGATTAATTGCAGGAAAAATATGGCCGCCTGTTCCTCCAGCCGTAAAAATTATTTTTTTATTCATATTTAATATTCCTTGTAGAATCTTTGCGAGTAAAATTTAATATAGCTCCAGCAATAATTGAGCTTCCAATTAAAGAAGAACCGCCATAGCTTAAAAAGGGAAGTGTCATTCCTGTAGTTGGAAATAATCTAATGTTAACACCTATATGAATAAAAGTTTGTAAAATAAGTAACGAAACTAATCCTACTAATGATAGTTTAAGAAATTCGTCATTCTCTGAAAAAATCTTGTTTAAAACTTTGTAACCAATAAATAAAAATATAAAAATAATAAATAAAACAAAAATTGCTCCAAACTCCTCTGAAATTACCGCTATAATATAATCTGTATGAGCTTCAGGTACTTTGTCCTTTAAAATTCCTTCACCCATGCCGCGGCCTGTTAAACCTCCTTGTTTGATTGCTTCTAGTGCTTTTTGAGATTGAAAATTATCACCCATTTTTGGATCAAGAAAAATTTTAATTCTAAAAAAAATGTAACCAAATTTTTCAGGGAAAAATAATACTAGAAAAACAAATATGCATAAAAATAGTAAACCCAAAAATGATAAAAGTATCATGTTAAATCCTGCTGCGAAAATCATTATTATCCAAGCTGATACTAGTAATAAAGTTTGTCCAAGATCAGGCTGATTAATTAAAAATATAACAATTAAAAGTAAAGTTAAAAAAGAGTATAAATATCTATTATAAATTTGCATTTTTTCGTTTAATACAATTATTTTTGAAATAAAAATAATAAACAATGGCTTTACAAATTCAATAGGTTGAAATCTAGGAAGAAAAATCAAATCAAGCCATCTCTTAGATCCTTTAATTTCAACTCCTATCAAAGGAACTAATGTAAGTAAAAATATTGATATAAAAAATAATAAAGGTAAAAATTTTATTAATTTATTTTTATCCTGAATTGAAATAATAATTACTAAAAATAATGAAATAGAAACAAAAGCAAAGTGCTTAATAAAAAAAAAATAAGTTTGCTTGTTCATTTTTTCAGCAACTACCGAAGAGGTTGAAGAAAAAGAAAAAAGAAGTCCTAATAAAAAAAGAAATATAAATAAAAACAAGATTTGCCTATCTACATTTCTCCACCACTTAGCTAACAAACCGGTGTTTTCTCTACTAAAAATTGACATTTTTTTTTCTTTTAAATTTTTTTAAAATTAAGTTTTTAAAATATGTACCCCTATTTTCAAAATTTTGAAATTGATCAAAAGATGCAGCGGCAGGACTAAGTAAAATAGTATTTTTTTTCAAATCTCTATTTAATTTAAGATCGTAAGATATATCATTTATTGCTTCTCTTAGATTCCTTGAAACTACAAAAGGTATCTTATTTTTTATTTGCTTTTTAAAAAATGAATTTTTTTTACCAATAATATATGCCTTAATAATTTTCTTTTTTACTTTTTTTAAATAAAAATAATCACTCTTTTTTGGTAAGCCTCCAACTATCCAATAAATATTGTTATAACTCATTAAAGATTGCAAACTAGCATCAAAACTTGTTGCCTTAGAATCGTTTATGCACAAAGTTCTCTTATCTGAAAATACAATCTCCTGTCTATGTGGAAGTCCTTTAAATTGATTAATTGCCCGAATTAAAACTTCATTTTTTATTTTCAAATTTTTAGCAATTCGATATGAGAAGGCTAGATTTTCTATATTGCCCTTAATTTTAAAATATTTATTTGTAATTTTTTTTAATAAAAAAATACAATTTGATTTTTTGACACAAATTAATTTAGATTTTATTTTTTTTTTTTTATAAAAATTTTTAATGGTTTTAAAATATTTATTTTCTGAGTTTATATATGAAAAATCAGAACTATTTTGAGCAAGAAAAACTTTAGCTTTAGTATTAATATAATTCTTCATGTTTTTGTGTCGTTCTAAATGATCAGGTGAAATGTTTAGTATAGCTGCGTGTTTTGAACGAAATATCTTAGAGTATTGAAGCTGATATGAAGAGACCTCTATTATATAAATATTTTTTTTTTTTATTCTTTTTGTAGATAAAATAGGTGTTCCTATATTTCCTACTGTCTTAACATTATATTTTGCTGTCCTTAAAATTTTTTCTATAATTTTGCATGTAGTTGATTTTCCGTTAGTGCCTGTGATCGAAATTATTTTTGAATCTTTGTGAAGTTCAAAAAAAAGATCTAAATCAGTAATTATTTTATTTAGATTTTTCTTAAGAAATTTTTCAATTTTACATTTATTAATATCTATTCCAGGACTAATAACAACTCTGTCGATTAAATCTTTGTTTAACCAAAATTTACTAATTGGATAATTTAATTTTTTTAATTTACTTCTTACTTTTTGATTATCATCCCAACAAAAAACTTTTGCCTTCGATTTTCTAAAAACTTTTTCTACTGATAATCCAGTAGTACCCATACCGTATATAGCAATTTTCTTATTTTGATATTTTTTTAAGGCTAACATTGATTATCTCAATTTTAGCGTAGCCAAACCCACTAGTGCCAAAATTATAGATATGATCCAAAATCTAATTACTACTGTAGATTCGGCCCACCCTTTTTTTTCAAAATGATGGTGAAGGGGTGCCATCATAAATACTCTTTTTCCAGTAAGTTTAAAAGAAACTACCTGAATGATAACAGAAACAGTTTCAAGCACAAATAATCCTCCTATAATTCCTAAAACAATTTCATGTTTGGAAATAATACTTACTGCACCTAATGATCCCCCTAAAGATAAAGAGCCAGTGTCTCCCATAAAAATTTTAGCTGGTGGAGCATTAAACCATAAAAAACCTAAACAAGAGCCAACGATTGATCCACAAAAAATAGAAGCCTCACCAACATTAGGTATATATGGTATCTGCAAATATTCTGAAAAAACTGTATTACCAACCACATAACATATTAGGGTAAAAGATAAAGCTACTAGCATTACTGGAACCGTAGCAAGTCCATCCAATCCATCAGTAAGATTAACAGCGTTTGAAGAACCAACAATTATAAAAATAGCAAATGGAACAAAAAATAAACCTAAATGGATTAGTAAATTTTTAAAAAAAGGAAAATATAAATTTTTCAAATGTTCGCTATTTCCAAATTTCATTAATAAAAGTATGGCAATCAAGGAAAGTATAATTTGACAAATAATTTTCATACTAGAAGATATACCTCTAGAGTTATTATGTTTTATTTTTAAGTAATCGTCTAAAGCTCCTAATAAACCAAAGCTGGTTGCCACCATTAGTAAAACCCAAATATAAGAATTAGATAAATCGGCCCACAATAAAGTACCAAAAAGAATTCCTATCAAAATTAACACGCCACCCATCGTAGGGGTACCAACTTTTTTAACTATATGATCTATCGGTCCATCATCTCTTATGGGTCCAGTTATTTTGTGAGATTCTATAAATTTTATAAAAGTTCCTCCAATTAAAAATACTATAATCATTGATGACATCACCGAAAGACCAGTTCTAAAAGTTAAATAACGAAATACGTTTAAAAAGGAAAATTGATCTATTAAAGAAATTAAAAAACTATAAAGCACTTATACTATCCTTTTTAATATTTTGTGAAAATTTATTTAAACCTGTTGCATTAGATCCTTTTACCATAAGTAAATCATTATTGTGTATAATATTACCCAAATGTTTGTAAGCTTCATCAAGGTTATTAAATACTTTACCTTTTTTTCTTGGGGACAAATGCTTAAATGTCTCTTTAATATAATTTCCATATACAAAAACCTGATCTATATCACTTCGATTAATTACAAAAGATAGATTTTTATGAAGTTTTTTTGATTTTTTGCCTAACTCTAACATGTCGCCTAAAAATACTAATTTTTTATTATTATTTTTAGTTTTATAATGTTTCATATTTTTGATAGCAGATCGCATAGATAATGGATTTGCATTATAACTTTCATCAACGAACTTGAATTTTTTTTTAAATTTATGAACTAACTTAATATCACCTCTGCCACTAGGTATTGAAAAATTTGTAAATTTACTTTTAATTTTTTTTAAATCTAAATTTAAAGCTGTAATAATAGAGATGCATGCCAGAGTATTGTTTAAGAAATTATTTGTTGAAGATAGTGTTTTAAAGTAAAAAATTTTTTTATTAACTTTGATTTTTAGTTTAAAGTATTGTTTAATTTTTTTCACATTTAAAAGGCGAATATTAGCTTTTTTACTTATGCTAAACGAAATAACTTCTAAATTATTTTTTTTAGCTTGATTTGAAAAAAAATTAAAAAATTTTTCATCTTTATTTAAAATGATTTTTCCATCTTTTTGTATATTGTTGATTATTTCTGCTTTTGCTCTGGCAATATCTTTTGTAGTGTTAAAATTTTTAATATGGGCCTCAGAAATATTGGTAATAACAGCAATTTCTGGTTTAACAATTTTTGATAACTTATCTATTTCACCCTTTTTATCCATTCCAATTTCAAATATTCCATATTTGGTATCTTGACTTAGATTCGAAATACTAAAAGGAACACCAAATTTATTATTATAGGAATATGGAGAATGGTAAACTTTTCCATAATTTTTAAGAGTAAAACTAACAAGATTTTTCAATGTTGTTTTCCCTACACTACCAGTTATTCCAATAATTGTAGCTGTAGTATTGTGTCTTGTTATTTTAGCTAAATCATTTAACGATGAAAAAGTATTTTTTACTCGTATAATTTTGTTTTTAGATATATTTTTTATTTTTTTGCTTACTATACATCTTATAGCTCCTTTTTTTATAGCTTGTTTAACAAAATTATGACCGTCCGTTTTCTTCCCCTTAATAGCAAAAAATAAATTATTTTTTTTGAGAGTTTTGGTATTTATTGACACTCCTGTATATTTTATATTTTTATCTTTAATATCAAAAATATTCTTTAACAATAAATCTTGATAATTAGATTTCTTGAAATAAAATTTTCTTTTACTAATTATTTGTTTTGCCACTTTTTTATCTGAAAAATTTATTTCTCTATTTCCATAGTCCTGCGTTTTTTCATGACCTTTGCCAGCAATTAAAAGAATCTCGTTTGATCTAAGTTCTTTTATTCCAATATTTATTGCTTTTTTTCTATTACCAATACTTATTGCTTTTTTTTTACATCCTTTAATAATTGATTTCCTAATTTTTTTTGGATTTTCGTTTCTAGGGTTGTCGTCAGTAACAATAATTTTTCTACAATATTTATTTGCAATTCTTCCCATGTGTAAACGCTTTTTTTTGTCTCTTTCTCCACCACATCCAAACACTATTACAATTTCTCCTTTAAACTGTTTTTTAATTGCGATTAAAGTTTGTTTTAAAGCATCTGGCGTATGGGCAAAATCTACTACAATTATGGAGTTATTTTTTAACTTAGATACTAATTCAAGTCTTCCATCTACTGACTTTATTTTATGCAACTGATTAAAAATTTTCTTATAACTCAATCCACACTTTAAAGCGGCCAAGACTGCCATAAGTAAATTTTTTATTTGGAAAAATCCT
>CACFOC010000032.1 GCA_902567945.1 uncultured Pelagibacteraceae bacterium
GTTCCTCCAGAAACTATATCTCTGATAAATTCTTCAGCTTTACCTGTTTTATCTTTAAATCTTTTAGAAAATGCTGAAGTAATTCGTTTTAATGTTTCTCTTATATTAAAATATGTTTTTCCTGATAATAGTCTTGCCAAATATGAGCTCATTGCTCCAACTGGACGGGCAATTGACATATCGTTATCATTTAAAATTACAATTAACTTAGATTTCATTGCCCCTGCGTTATTCATAGCTTCATAAGCCATCCCTGCACTCATTGCTCCATCCCCAATTACTGCAATTACGTGATTGGAATTTTTTGATAATTTTTTTGCAACAGCCATACCTAAAGTAGAAGATATAGATGTGGAGCTATGTGCAGCACCAAAAGGATCATACTCACTTTCTGATCTCTTTGTAAAACCTGAAAGTCCTCCACCTTTTCTAAGAGTTCTAATTTTATCCCTTCTACCAGTAATTATTTTATGAGGATAAGCTTGGTGTCCAACATCCCATACAAGTTTATCTTTTGGGGTATCAAAAACATAATGTAAGGCAACTGTAAGTTCAACTACTCCCAAACCAGCTCCGAGATGTCCTCCGGTTACTGAAACTGTATTTATTAATTCATTTCTTAATTCTTTAGCTAGCTGTTTAAGATCATCTTTTTTTAATTTTCTTAAATCTCTTGGGTAATTTACTTTATCTAACAGATCAGTTTTTGACATTTAAAATTCTCTTCTAAGTATAAATTCTATCGACTGTATTAAATCAGCTGCTTTACTACCATACTTTTTTAAATCATTCTTTATTTTTTTTTCTAATTTTCTAGCAAAAATTAAAGTTTTTTTATACCCAATTAAATTAATTAAAGTAGCTTTTCCTTTTTTTTTATCTCGTTTTGTTGGTTTACCAGCAATTTTTTCATTTCCCCTATGGTCAATTAAATCATCAGCTATTTGAAATAACAATCCAACGTTTGTTCCAATTTCTCTAAATATCTTTCTTTTTTTTAAATTAAATCCTTTAATTATTGCGATACATTCAAAACAAAATCCAAATAATTTTCCTGTTTTTTTCTTTTGCATAATAATAATTTTTTCTTTATTAACTTTTTTATTTTCATACGTTAAATCTAAATACTGACCTTCTCCAAGACCAGTATATCCGGTACAATAAGCCAATTCTTGAATTAATTTATTTCTTGTTTTATCTGATAGCTTTAATTTATTTGAAGATAATATTTGAAAAGAAATAGTTAACAAAGAATTCCCTGCCAATATTGCAGTGAATTCATTAAATTTTTTATGAGTAGTTAATTTTCCTCTTCTAAAATCATCATCATCCATTGCTGGTAGATCGTCATGTATTAAAGAGTATGAGTGCATACATTCAACAGCTGAACCAATTACTATTAATTTTTTATAATTAATTCCAAGCATTTTTCCTACATTTACTATTATGGCAGCTCTAATCCGCTTTCCTCCAGAAAATAGACTGTAACGCACAGGTTTTGCTAAAAATGAATGATTTTTTTGAATTAAAAAAAACTTCTTTAGATATTTATTCGTGTCACTAGCTATTATATTTAATTTTTTTGAAAAATTTTTCATTAAATAATTGAATTAAATAACATCTTTTTTATATTTTTTTTATTTTTAAATTTTTTATCTCACCTGTCTTTTTTTTAAATTGATTTTGAATATGCTCGTTAAGCTTTAACATTCGATTATACTGATCAATAGAACTTTCTAGTGTCATATCTGCGTTTTCTAGATTTGATATGATATCATTAATTTCTTTTTGGGCTTCTTTTATTGATTTTTGACGTATATCAACTGGAATATTTTTTGATTTCATAATATATCCATATACTAATTAATTTATGAAAAATATCTATCCTAATATACTTAAATCAAATTTGAAAAACTTATATAGAGCAAAAAAAAACATTGAAAATAATAATATAATTGGTCTACCCACAGAAACTGTTTATGGATTAGCAGGAAACGCCTATTCAAATAAATCTGTTAAAAAAATTTTTCATATTAAAAAAAGACCCTCATATAATCCTTTAATAATTCATTTTAAAAATTTAAAAAATGCAAAAAAAGATGTAGTAATAAACAATAATTTTTTAAAACTTTATAGTGTTTTATGCCCTGGTCCTATTACATTTATACTCAAAAAAAAACATACTTCTAAAATTTCTAAAATTGCAAGTGCTAAAAAAAAAACGATAGCAATAAGATTTCCAAAACATAATGTTGCTAAAAAGTTACTTGGACTTTTAAAATTTCCTCTTGCCGCTCCAAGTGCAAATATATCGTCTAAACTTAGCCCTACATCTCCAAACGATGTAGTGGATGAATTTAAAGATAAAATTAAAATTATTCTAGACGGAGGCAAAAGTAAAATTGGGCTCGAATCAACTATTATAGATTTAACTAATAAACCAAGAATATTAAGACCAGGAAGTATTACTTCTGAAAAAATAAGTAAAATTTTAAATAAAAGAGTAACGATTTACAAAAAAACAAAAGAAATAAAAAGTCCTGGACAACTTAAAATCCATTATTCGCCAGGAATACCAGTTAAAATGAATAGAATAATAAATTCAAACAAAAATGAGGCTTTAATTGTTTTTGGAAAAATATATAAAAAAAGTAATAAATATTTTAATTTAAGTAAAAAAGGTGACTTGAACGAAGCAGCAAATAATCTATATAAAATATTAAGAAAAATTAAAAATAAAGGATTTAAATCTATAGCAGTAAACAAAATACCAAATGTTGGGATAGGAATTGCAATCAATGATAGATTGAGAAAAGCATCAAATAAATGACGATTGAAATAAATAATTTAAATAAAAATTACAACAATATTTTAGCAGTTAAAGATTTGAATTTTAAAATCAACAGAGGCTCTATAGTTGGTCTTTTAGGACCAAATGGTTGTGGCAAAACGACAACGATCGGTATGATGTTGGGATTAATAAAACCTTCTTCTGGTTCTGTTATTATTAACGGTAAAAATATTGAGAATGAAAATAATAGAACAAAAATACTAGAAAAAGTAAATTTTATTTCTCCTTATGTAGAGTTACCAAAAAAACTTACGATTGAAGAAAATCTTAAAGTTTATGGAAAAATGTATGGTGTAAATAATTTAAAAGAAAAAATTTCAGATTTAATGGATCAACTGAATTTATTAGAGTTTAAAAAAAGAAAAACTGGTGAACTATCCTCTGGGCAAAAAAATAGAGTTTCTCTTGCTAAAGCTCTAATTAATGATCCTGAAATACTTCTTTTAGACGAACCAACGGCAAGTCTTGATCCAGATGTGGGTGATTATATTAGAACTTACATAGAAAATTTTGCGTCAAAAAAAGGTACAACTATTCTATTAGCTTCTCACAATATGAATGAAGTGGAAAGACTTTGTAGCGAAGTAATGATGATGAAGAAAGGTAAAATAATAGATAAAGGTACTTGTAGTAGCTTAATAAGTAAACATGGAAGAAAAAATTTAGAAGAAACTTTTTTAAAAATAGTTAGGGAATAATATGAAATTTCACAGAATGTTTGCATTATCTATGCGTCATCTTTATTTGATCAAAGGTTCTTTTCCAAGAATCCTAGATCTGATCTATTGGCCAACAATTCAAATAATTCTCTGGGGTTTTATTTCACAATTTTTTACTATGTATAGTGATTACTACAACAACACTATTGGTGTTATTTTAAGCTGTGCGATACTTTATGATTTTTTATTTCGATCAAGTATAAGTTTTAATATGCTGTTTCTTGAAGAAATCTGGAGTAGAAATTTTACCAATCTATTTGTTTCTCCATTAAAAATAAGTGAAATTATAACTGCACTTACATCCACTGCCTTGTTAAGGACATTAATTGGAATTATTCCTGCAATAATTCTTATGAGTCCATTATTTGGAGTTTCTTTACTAGAAATGGGGCCACCACTGTTTTTACTCTTTTTAAGTTTATATCTTTTTGGAACCACATTAGGCCTGCTAGTTACCTCGGGACTTTTAAGATTCGGCCCAGCTTTCGAAAATACTGCATGGTCATCTCTTTTTCTTTTAGCTCCATTAGGATGTGTTTATTACCCATTGTCAATTTTACCCGAATGGTTACAAATATTAGCTAAAGGATTACCTTTAGTTTATATATTTGAGGAAGCAAGATCTATTTTAGTAAATAACGTAGTAGACTATAAAAATATTATGAACGCACTAGCTTTAAATCTATTTTATTTTGTTGGCGCAATTATTATTTTTTATTTAGCTTTTTATGGAGCTCGAAAAAAAGGCACCTTGGTAAACATGGGAGAATAATTTATGAAACATTTACACTTAGACAAAATTAAAAGTTTAGAATCTTCTCCTAAAAAAGTTAATATTTTTTCTGAAAAAGAAATAAAAATGCTTATAGATTTTTATAATAATTTACCTGAAAGTACTTTTAATCAAAAACAAAAAGTTAGAAAAAAAGCATGGATACAAAATTTTGATAAGGAATTAGATAAACTATATTTCAACAAACTGAAAGATGTGCTTGGTGATTTTAAAATGGATACCCTAAAATCTGAATCAGGAGAAGATTATTACGGGCTATTTCATGAAAGTTTTTCCCCTCTTCCTTTACATGTAGATTCAGGGTTTGATGAAAATACTATAATTTATAAACAAGTAATTACACCTTTAATAGCACCAGGTGATACAATTTTTTTTAATAAAAGATGGTATGGGAGATCAACTACTTTTACCGTTAACGAAGAAGAGCTAAAATTTAAACCAAAACCTGGTCAAAATGATAGGTCAAAAGGTCATTTGGGAACTCAAGAGTTTGATAAAGAATTGCACAAAAAGTATTTATCTCACATAGATATAAATAATCTTAAAGGACTTGAGATTGAAATGGTTTACAATTGGAAA
>CACFOC010000033.1 GCA_902567945.1 uncultured Pelagibacteraceae bacterium
AAGGGCGCAAAATCTATATATGGATTTACTAAATTTGCTTCAGAAGAGCTAATCAAGGAATATTCGTATTTATTTAAAATAAAATATATAATTAATAGACTTAGTGTTATTTCAGGTCCATGGCAGTTTGGGAAACAGGAGCAAGGTTTTGTGAGCTTATGGCTATGGAAACATTTAAATAAAAAAGGACTCAGCTATATTGGTTTTGGGGGAAAAGGTCACCAAGTTAGGGATATAATACATATCGATGATGTATGCGATCTTATATATAAACAAATAAAACTTTTCTCAAAAAAATATAATATATTAATAAATGCTGGTGGCGGTACAAAAAATGCTATTTCTCTAAAAGAACTTACTCAAAAATGTAGAGAAATAACTTTAAATTCTATAAAGTTTTCAGTAAAAAAAAATACTTCTATATATGATATACCATATTTTGTTACAGATAATTCAGAAGCTAAAAATTTATACAAATGGAGTCCTAAAAAAAATATAGATGATATTATTTTTGATACATTTTTATGGATGAAGTTAAATTTTAAAAAAATAAAATTATATTTTAGATGAGCGTTGTATTAATAACTGGATCATGTGGATTAGTTGGCTCTGAATCAACTAAATTTTTTTGTGAAAAAGGTTTTGATGTTTTGGGTATAGACAACAACTACAGAAAATTTTTCTTTGGTGCTGATGGAGATACCAATTGGGTTAAAAAAAACTTGTTAAAAAAATATAAGAATTATAAGCATTTTAACTCTAATATTTTAAATTATTCAACTTTAGAAAAAATATTTAAGAAATATAAAAAATCTATTAAGCTTATTATACATTCTGCAGCGCAACCGTCACATGATCTAGCAAAAATGATGCCATTAATTGATTTTAAAGTTAATGCACTATCAACACTAAATTTATTAGAACTTACAAAAGTATACTGTCCCAATTCTCCATTTATTTTTATGTCAACAAACAAAGTTTATGGAGATAATCCAAATCTTTTGTCCTTAAAAGAAAAAAAAACAAGATGGGAAATAAATAAAACTCATAAATTTTACAATGGGATTGACGAGAGTATGTTAATAGATAACTGTGTGCACAGTTTGTTTGGAGTTTCAAAAAGTTATGCTGATTTAGCCGTGCAAGAATATGGCAAAAATATAGGTTTAAAGACCGCATGTTTCAGAGCGGGATGTATTACAGGGCCAATGCATTCAGGAGCAAAATTACACGGGTTTTTATCTTACCTAGTTAAAAGCTGTATTAAAAAAAAATCTTATACAATTATTGGATACAAAGGTAAGCAAGTTAGAGATAATATTCATAGTTCAGATCTCATTCAATGCTTTTGGAATTATTTTAAAAAACCAAAAACTGGTGAAGTTTATAATATTGGTGGTGGAAGATATTCTAATTGTTCGGTTCTAGAAGCATTGAAAATAGTGCAAGATTTAACAGGATTAGAGATTAAAAAAAAATATATAAAGCAAAATAGAGTTGGCGATCATATATGGTATGTCTCAAATACTAAAAAATTTAAAAAACATTATCCAAACTGGCGGCAAAAATATAATAATTTAAAAATTATTGATGAATTAATTAACAATTTTTTTTAACATAGTAGGTAAAACAGTAATGAAAAAAAGTAATACAGAAATAAGTATAGTAGGTGGGGCAGGACATGTAGGATTCCCTTTGGGACTTGTATTTGCTAATAAAAATTTTAAAGTTAATCTAATAGATAAAAATAATCATTTTTTAAAAACAATTGAGCAAGGAACTCCTCCTTTTTTGGAAAAAGGAGCAAAAAAATTTATATACACATTTAGACTATGAACCAATTAAAAAAAGTAAATTTATAATAATTTGTATAGGAACACCTATTGATCAAAATTTAAAACCAAAAATTAAAGAATTTTTAGATTTCTTTTATTTTTTAAAAAAATTACTTAATAAATCACAAATTGTTATTATAAGAAGTTCTATTTTTCCGGGTATTTTTAATAAAGTTTGTAAAATTTTAAATAAAAAAAATGGTAATATAGTTTACTGTCCAGAAAGAATTGTGCAAGGAAAGGCTATAGAGGAGCTTCCAAAATTACCTCAAATTATTGCTGGAACAAATAAGAAATCAATTATTTTAACTAAAAATTTATTTAAAAAAATAGTAGCAAAAATAATTGTGACTTCTGTTTTAGAAGCTGAATTAATAAAATTATTTTCTAATGCAAATCGTTACGTGAATTTTTCAATAGCAAATCAACTTTACATGATTTGCAAAGAAAACGATTTAAATTTTGATAAAGTTAGAAAAATAATGAGAGACGGTTATGAAAGAAATGCAAATTTACCTACTGCTGGATTTACTGCAGGGCCTTGTTTACTGAAAGATACAATGCAACTATCTTCATTTTATAAAAATAAATTTTCTTTGGGACATACCGCTATGAAAATTAATGAAAATATACCAAAATTCTTAGTTTCTGATTTACAAAAAAAATATAACTTAAAATCAAAAGTTATAGGTATTTTAGGTTTAGCTTTTAAAGCTGAAACTGACGATACTAGAGATTCGCTATCATTAAAACTTGTAAAATATTTAAAGAAAAAGAAACTAAAAGTATTACAATCTGACGAATATTATGCAAGCAGCAATGGTATTACAAAAGAAAATTTAATTAAAAAATCTGACATAATTATTATAGCGGCCCCACATGAAAAATATAAAAAAATTACATTTCCAAAAAATAAAATAGTTGTTGATATTTGGGGGATAAAAAAACAATGAAAAGAAATAAAATCCTCTTAGCAGAACCTGTAATCGAAAGCAAAGATACAATCTTACTTATTAAAAAAGTTTTATCAGCAAACTTTCCTAACGAGGGAAAATTTGCTCGGTCATTTGAAAGTAAAATTTCAAAGTTACTTAAAGTGAAATATGTAACTGTGACTACAAGTGGAACAATTTCTATTTTTTTAGCTCTTAAAGCGGTTGATATTAAAAAAAATGATGAAGTAATTATTCCCAATATGACTTTTCCAGCAACTGCAAATGCCGTTAAATTAACAGGCGCAAAACCCATACTTGTAGATGTTGATAGAAAAAATTTGTTAATAGATGAAAAAGATCTGCTGAAAAAAATTAATAAAAAAACAAAAGCAATTGTACCTGTTCACTTATCTGGAAGAGGCTCTAATATTAAAAATATTTTAAAAATCGCAAAACGTAAAAAATTATATGTGATAGAGGATGCAGCAGAAGCTTTTATGTCAAAAAATGGAAATAAGTACCTAGGCACTTTTGGAAATGCTGGATGTTTTTCTTTTGCCCCCAATAAAATTATTACCACTGGACAAGGTGGAGCAGTTGTTACTAATAACAAATTAATACATCAAAAAATACTTAGACTAAAAGATCAAGGAAGGGTAGGCATAACCACAGGGGGAGAAGATAATTATGTATCTATAGGATACAATTTTAAATTTACTAATTTACAGTCGGCACTAGGACTACCTCAATTAAAAAACATAAAGCAAAGAGTGGCTATTTTAAAGAATCATTATAAATTTTATAAAAAACATCTAATTCAAAATAAAAAATTTAAATTAATAGGATTCAATCTTAAAAAAGGAGAGTGCCCATTATGGACAGATATATATTGCTCAAAAAGAAATAAACTATTTAAATTTCTAAGAAAGCAGGGAATTAATTGTAGATATTTTTGGCACCCTATTAATACTTGTATGCCTTACAAACAATCATTTACAAATTTAAAAAATTCTAAAATACTTAATCGTAAATTGATGTGGTTGCCTTCTTCTTTGAATTTAAGTAAAAAAGATTTGACTAAAATTTGTAATAAAATTAATCAATTTAATTTAAGAAATGAATAAAAAATTATCAATACTTCTTCCCGTTTTTAATGAAAAAGAAAGTCTAGAAATTTTTGTAAGACTTTTAAAATCTTCTATAAATTTTGAAAATGAAATTTTGA
>CACFOC010000034.1 GCA_902567945.1 uncultured Pelagibacteraceae bacterium
AATGTTAGAAATAAAGTTTTTAGATTTTTAATATATCTTATGATGTCAACAAAAATTATTATATTTATTAAAGTTATCATAAAAACTAATATATTAAATTTACTAGCTTGCTCTATATTGGAAAAAATTGTAACAAAAAAAATAAAAAAAATAAAAATTGGTAAAATTGGTTGCAAGCCTTTTATTCCAGAATTTAATTTTACCAAATTTAAAAAATCCATTCCAAAACACAATCTTTGTAATAAAAATCCTAAAAAATATCTTTCTCTATGATAAACATATAAATCTGGACTATACAAAACTCTAAGCGAAGGGTTTTTTTTTCTTACTCTTTCAAAAAATTCTTTATCTTCACCTGTATAACGGTTGGGATCCATGCCGCCATATTTTAGGAAAAAAAAATTTTCCATAATTAAATTGCAAGATTCTAGCCAGTCGCAATATCTCTTTGTAGTCTTGTATTTCCTAAAATTAAGATATCCTGTAACAAAATAAGATCTTTTACTTAAATAACAAATTTTTTGCGAATAACTTTGATTGGGGAACGGTATTCCTGGACCACCAACAACTTCCGCTTTTTTTTCTTTTAAGTATTTAGTTCCCATCTTTAACCAATTTTCATTTGGATAAGCATCACTATCTAAAAATGCAATAAATTTGGATTTATATTTCTTTGCTGCAATATTTCTTTTTTTTGACATGTTGATTTTTCCAGATATAATTTTATTTACTTTATATTTTAACTTTGGCAATTTTTGCGATGGTGCTAAATCAAGTACAAGAGTAACAAAAAAATTTGGGTATTTAATTTTGTTAATTTCTCTTAGACATTTTAAAACTTCTTCGTCTACCTTTACAGCTGGAATAATAATATTTACTGAATCCCTCATAATTAAAAACTGTCTATCAGTCGAAAACTGAACTCATTAAATGAGGTTGATATCTCCAATTACCTAAAATATTGTATGTCAAGGCACATTCATAGGTACAGTTGCAATTAGAATTTAAAATAAATTTTTTTGTATTGCTCGTTGTCTGATTTTTCCAAATTTTCATAAAATCCATATCATTATCTCTTAAATCTCCCAACAATTTATCTTCTAAAATTTCGCAAGGATATACTAAGCCTTTAGAGGAAATTATGCCAAATAGACTACCTGCGTGACATGGACTTATGTACTTAGGATTAAGATACATTTTCTTGACCATCTCCCAAGAAATTTCATCTTTTTTATTATGTAATTTTCCTTGAATTGATTTTAAATTGTAATTATTTATTTTTTTCTTTTTAGACATTTCTTTAATTTTGTTAGTCAACCAAGAGTAAGCTTTAAATATTTTTTCTTTTTTTTCATTAGGCGTTTTGTACACTCCTTCGTCTCTTACAATGGTACATTTTAGTGAGTTAATTTTACATTTAACCGTTAAATACTGAAAAATATTTTCAATATTTTCACAATTTTCATGACTCACCGTAACACTAATTATTGGATTAACTCTTTCATCAATTTTTTGCAATCTTCGGTAAGTTTCAATGCAATTATCAAAAAGATTTTGTATTTTTCTAACTTCATCGTGACGCTCTGGTAAATCATCTATGGAAATTTGAAACGTTAATTGAATATTTTTATCAAAATTAATTATACTTTTTGCAAATTCTTCAACGCGCTCTGGAAGACTTGCATTTGTAGTAACATATATAGATTGTATGGTTGTATTTTTAATATACAATTTAGCAATATCAATAATTTCTTTCCTTGCAAAAGGTTCCCCTCCTGTCAAATTTACATTTAAAAGTGATTTACCAAGATTTTTTGTTAGTTTATCTATTTCGCTTAAAGTTAACTCACTCTTAAATGTATTTGGATCTTCAAAATCAATAAAGCAAAAAGAACATCTTGCATTACATCTATTTGTTATAAAATGAACAACGCTAACTGGTTCTATTTTTTTAAAATAAATATTGTTTAACACATGTAACAATTTAGCTTTTTTTGTTAACATTTAATTAGATTCATTCTATTTTATGGCACAATTAAGGACAGTATGAACATCCAAGATTTTCGAAACATTGGACGTTCTTATACATTTTTCCCCTAATATCTCTTCTAAAAAAGAAGCATGTACCGGTTTTATTGTATAAATTACCTCAATTTTATTTTCTTTTATTATTTTAATAAAAAAATTTCTATATTCTGAAAAATATTGATTATCACTTAAAGGATGAGAAACACCATTTTCTACAAACCATCTGATGGGAGAGTAAAAATTTTTATTTAAGATGCCTGAAAAAAACGAATAATTAGTAATAAGCATTTTTTTTCTATTATCCTTTTCCAAATGCGATTTAATATTTAAAATCGAAGCTATTTCTTCTTTAGGATTATTTTTATATTCTGGTGAAATCCAGTTAAGCCCTAAAAACTTTTTATCAATTTGACTCCCTTTAACTGATAAATCAAAATCAACATAATTTAACTCATGAAATTTTCTCTCTTCGTTAAATCTAAAATGATATTTAGCTGTTGTGAATAAACAAAGTAAAATCAGTAAAGGTATTAAAATATTTCTATTCATCTTACTTTGTTTTAAACTAATATGAGAAAAACCAATCAAAATAGGAATTAAAAAAAATATAAATGTCTGATTTCTAGTAAGTAGTTGGTGTAAAATCATTGATATCATTAGAAAAAAAATAATTAAAAAATAATAAAAATTATTATTTTTAATATAGTTTTTATCAGAGATAATTTTTTTAAAGTTGATGTAAAAGAATATAGCAATACCAAGGTAGATATATTTAAAATGAAATATTGTATTTTTAAAATCAATATTTAATAAATCATACCTTTCATCTCCTAATGTCTGTGGGTATAAAATGTATTGATTTAAAAAAGAAGAAAAACTAATAGCGTTTAAATTTCCTAAAATGAATAAAATTAAAATAAATATAATTGAACCAAGCAAACTATGTTTAATCCAATAAATTTTTCTAGTAGCTATAGAGTAAATTAATAAAATAAAGATTGAAAATAAAATTATATAAGACGAAGGTACCTGTTTTGAAAAAAAAGCAAATCCAAAAAAAATAGGTAGTAATATCCAATAAAATTTATTTTCACTTTTTATTCCTAATATTAATAAATACATGCTCATTAAAGAAAAAAATGCTGAATGATGATCGACAAAAGGTGTTCCGCTAGATGGATACGCTAGTACTGCTAATGAAAGAGAATAAAAAAAAGAAAAATAAATATTTAAATTAAAATTTCTTAAAATAAAAAAAGTTGCTAATGCTACTAAAATATTAATTACTGAAGCATGCAGAACATACGCTTGCCAATTAACACCGAAAAGATAAAAAAAAATAGATTGTAAATAATCTACGAAAGGTCCAGATATAACCCAATAATCTTTAAAAGGATATTCTCCTAATAGTATTCTAAAACCTGTATCAAAGTGTGAGAAACTATCAATTGGAAAAACACCTTTGTTGCCATAATATTGATTAATTAATAAAGAAAATAAAATAAGTAATAATATTAATATTTTTTCTTTAATATTAATTACAAAGATATTTTTTTTCATTTATTTTTTTAAATCTGGGTCAATTTTTACCGCTGCTTCAAAAAGATCTTTTACCGCTTTTATTGAAATTTCAAAATTTTCTTTTTCTTTTTTATCTAACTTAATTTCAATCACTTTTTCAACACCATGGTCTCCAATTACTGCTGGTACACCTGCATATATATTTTTTACACCATATTCTCCATTTAAGTACGCCGCACTTGGTAAAACTTTTTTTAAATTTTTAATATATGATTCTGCCATCTCAATTCCTGCAGCTGCTGGCGCATAAAATGCAGAACCTTTTTCTAAAAATTTTATTATTTCTGCACCACCTTTTCGTGTTCTATCTATTATTAAATCTAATTTTTCTTTTTTTATAAATTCATTTAAAGGTT
>CACFOC010000035.1 GCA_902567945.1 uncultured Pelagibacteraceae bacterium
CTCCTAGTACAGGATGACCGTGAATTAATAGCTGTTTTCTTAGTTGATGTTTTCTTCCTGTTTGGGGAGATAATTTAAGAAAAGTATAATTTGTATTAGAATCAATAACAGAAAAATCAGTAATAGCTTTATTTGTAATTTTTTTATTACCTTCGAAAGATATTAATTCATCTACAAATTTTCCTTTCGGTTTTTGAAATTCACCTAATACAATGGCTAGATAAACTTTATGAATTTTTCTAATTCGAAACAAGGATGTAAAAAGTTGTGCATATTTTCTATTTTTAGCAACAATAAGTAATCCTGTAGTTTCTTTGTCAATTCTATGAACTGGAAATGGTTTTAAGTCTTTAAACTCAGAAGTGTTTCTTAATATATCAATTATATTTTTGTTAATCTTTGTCCCGCCCTGGACTGCAATACCTGATGGTTTGTTTATAACTACAAAATTATTATTATTTTCAACAAACAAACTTGAGAATTTTGTTAACTCTTTTTTGTTTGGAGAATATTTTTTTTTAACCAGCCCAATTTTTTCTTTATTTAAATTGATATTAAATATATTAATTTCATCATTAAGTTTAACTTTGTATGAACTTTTTACTTTTGCTCCGTTAATTTTTATATTTCCTTTCCTTAAATTTTTTTCGATTAATGATTGAGGGACTTTGCAGACATTTTTTTTAAACCATTTATCTACACGTGAATCAACAAAATCTTCCGTAATAAAAAAAGATTTTTTCATATGAGATTTATTTTTTAGTAAATAAAATTTAATTTACTTCTTAGATTTAGCTTCTTTTTTTTTGCTTTTTTCGTCTGCAACAGTTTTTGTTTTAGTTGCTTGATCTTTTTTTTCTTTTACGTCTACTTTTTTAGCGTTTATGTCCCTATCTACTAATTCAATAACGGCCATAGGTGCATTATCTCCATATCGAAATCCTGCTTTCATTACCCTTGAATAGCCACCATTTCTCTTTTCATATCTCTCTGAAAGTATTTTGGATAATTTATTTACAGATAATTTATCCTGGAGAGTGGAGAAAAGATCTTTTTTTGATTGAAGATTCTTTTTTTTTCCAAGTGTAATTACTTTGTCTATTTTCGGTTTTAATTCTTTGGCTTTTGGAAGTGTAGTTGTAATTTGCTCGTACTTAATTAAAGAATTAAGCATATTTTTAAACAATGCTTTGCGGTGTTCACTTGTTCTATTTAGTTTTCTATAGGATAATTTATGTCTCATTATTATATATTTTCCTCAAGTTTTTTTGATAGTTCCGCAATATTATCAGGTGGCCAATTTGGTATTTCCATACCTAAGTATAATGACATAGAATTTAAAACTTCTTTAATCTCGTTAAGAGATTTTCTACCAAAATTTGGTGTTCTTAACATTTCAGGTTCAGTTTTTTGAACTAAATCGCCTATATAAATGATATTATCATTTTTTAGACAATTCATCGATCTTACTGATAGTTCAAGTTCATCAACTTTTTTAAGTAAATTTTGGTTAAATTCAGGCTCTGAAATTTGAGGTTTGTGTTCTGCTTCTCGAGGTTCTTCAAAATTTATAAACATAGAAAGTTGATCTTGAAAAATTCTTGCCGCGTAAGCTACTGCATCCTCAGCTGCTATTGAACCATTTGTTTCTACCTGCATTATAAGTTTATCATAATCTAATGCCTTACCCTCCCTTGCATTCTCTATTGTGTATGAAACTTTTTTTATAGGACTAAAAAATGAATCTATAGCAATTAACCCAAGCGGAGAATCTTCGGATTTATTTTTTTCAGCTGGCTGATAGCCTTTTCCAGTATTTGCGATTAATTCCATATGAAATTTAGTATTATCATCTAAATGGCATATAACTAAGTCCGGATTTAATATTTTAACACCAGGATTTTCTTGTATGTCTTTAGCTTTAATTTCGCCTGGTCCCTTTACATCTAAAATTAATTTTTTTGGCCCGTCTGTCATAATTTGAATTGCCAAAGATTTAATATTTAAAACTATATCCGTAACATCTTCTCGGACTCCTTTGATAGATGAAAATTCATGTAACACTCCATCAATTTGTATTGCGGTAATAGCTGAACCTTGGATTGATGATAATAATATTCTTCTTAGTGAATTTCCTATTGTTAAAGCATAGCCTTTTTCTAAAGGCTCAGCTGTAACTACCGTTGAAGATTTATCCTCGTTGCTTTGAATATTAAGCTTGCTCGGTTTAATTAAAGCTTTCCAATTTTGATTCATCATAGTATTTTCCATATATTACACTCTCCTTTTTTTTGGTGGTCTTGAGCCATTATGTGGCATAGGTGTTGTATCCTTTATTGAAAGAATTTTAAAACCTCTTGCTTGTAATGCACGTAATGCTGTTTCTCTTCCAGAACCTGGTCCTTTTAATTTTACTACTAAAGTTTTTAGACCATGTTCCTGTGCTTTAACTCCCGCTGCATCGGCAGCTATTTGTGCTGCATAAGGAGTTGATTTTCTTGATCCTTTAAATCCTTTAGAGCCAGCAGATGACCACGCAATAACATTTCCACTGTCATCTGATATAGAAACTATAGTATTGTTAAATGTGGCATTAACAAATGCTATGCCTGTTGATATATTTTTTTTAACTTTTTTTTTTATTTTTTTAGTTAAAATAGGTTTCTCTTTATCTTTTTCCTTTTTTACCGTTGAATCTTTATTAACAGATTTTTTATCCATAAAATTATTTCTTCATTGGGGTTAGTTTTTTTCCTGCAATGGCAATTGCTTTACCTTTTCTAGTTCTAGCATTACAATGTGTTCTTTGTCCTCTTACAGGTAATTTTTTTTTATGCCTCGATCCTCTATAAGTCGCAAGATCTACCAAGCGTTTTATATTTAATGATACTTCTCTTCTCAAATCACCTTCGACTTTATAATTTTGATCAATAAACTCTCTTATTTTTAATACTTCTTCATCTGTAAGGCTATTTACTCTTTTGTTTTTTTCAATGCTTAATTTATTACAGATTTCATTTGAAAACTTTTTTCCTATTCCATGTATATAAGTTAATGCAACATGCAAAACTTTATTTTGAGGAATATTTACACCAGCTATTCTTGCCATAATTTGTTGAGATCTATATTCTAAAGAGGCTATTTATAAGAATACACATTATAAAGTCAAGTATCCATAAGGTTGATTATTTGACATATTTCCCCATATATTTGATCAATTTTGTTCATACCATTAATTTCATGCAGTAAATTGCACTCTTTATAATAACTTAAAATTGGATATGTATCATTATTGTATACTGAAAATCTATTTTTAATGGCCTTTTCATTGTCATCAGATCTCTTGTTTAAATATTTATTATCGCATTTATGTATTTCGGGATTTGATGGATTAAAGAATTCATTAAATGTTAATCCACATTTAGAGCAAATTT
>CACFOC010000036.1 GCA_902567945.1 uncultured Pelagibacteraceae bacterium
TATAAAATCATTTTTACTGGCGGTTATGCTAGTTTATTTAAAACTTCTATAATCAAGCCTTTTGCTGTAGACAGGAATATAACAATTAAAGGAATAATTGAAATTTATAAAAAGAATAAAGAATATTTAAATAAATGAAAAAAGAAGAATTTATTTTTTGTCCATTAGGCGGATCAGGTGAGATAGGAATGAACATGAATCTATTTGCTTATGGAAATATAGAAAATCGAAAATGGATTATTGTCGATATAGGAGTTACTTTTGCAGATGATACTGTTCCTGGTATAGATTTAATTTATCCAGACCCCGGGTTTATCGTTGACAAAAAAAATGATTTGCTGGGTTTAGTTTTAACACATGCCCATGAGGATCACATTGGCGCTATAGCTCATATATGGCCAAAGTTACTTTGTAATATTTATGCTACACCTTTTACTAGCGTTTTAATCCAAGAAAAATTTAAAGAAAAAAAAATTAATGTGGGAAACAAATTAAAGGTTGTTGAACTTAATGGAAATATCAATTTGGGTCCCTTTACTGTTGAATTTGTTACATTAACACATTCAATACTTGAACCTAACGGCTTAAGTATAAAAACACCAGCAGGTACAGTTTTACATACAGGTGATTGGAAAGTTGATCCTAACCCGCTTATTGGAGAAACTATTAATGAAAAAAAATTAAAACAGATTGGTACACAGGGTGTATTGGCAATGATATGTGATTCAACTAATGTTTTTAGTCCAGGAAGATCTGGATCTGAACTAGATGTAAGAAAAAATTTATTAAAGATAATGGAAAGTAAAAATAAAAGAATAATCGTAACTTCTTTTGCATCGAATGTAGCTAGAATGGAAAGTATATTTTATTGTGCAAAAAAAGTTGGTCGTCAAATATCACTAGTTGGAAGATCTATGCATAGAATTTATAAAGCAGCAAGACAATGTGGTTATTTAAAAAATTTACTTGAACCCATTGATCCTAGAGAGGCAAAAAAAATTTCTAGAAATAAAATTGTTTATCTTTGTACCGGAAGCCAAGGCGAACCAAATGGAGCAATGATGCGTATTTCTAATTATATTCATCCTGATGTTATCATCGAATCGGGAGATTCAGTAATTTTCTCATCAAAAATCATACCTGGAAATGAGAAAAAACTTTATAAATTACATAACCAATTGGTAAAAAATGGAATAGATGTAGTCTCAGAAGAAAATGAATTTGTACATGTTTCAGGCCATCCAAATAGAGATGATTTAAAAGAAATGTATAGTTGGGTAAAACCAAAATCTGTTATCCCTGTGCATGGTGAACATAGACATATGATTGAACATATTAATTTTGCAAAAGAAATGCAGGTTCCATTTCCAGTTAAAGTTGAGAATGGAGATATAGTGCAGCTATATCCAGGCAACGAGCCAAAAGTAATTGATAAAGCGCCCGTAGGAAGAATTTTTGTTGATGGAAATATTAGTGTTGGAGAAGAGTCTCAATCTATAAAAGAAAGAAAAAATTTATCTTTTAATGGTTTTTTAGAAATAACAATAATTATTAACAATGTAGGTTCAATAGTAAAAAAACCTATAATTTCTTTTAAAGGAATACCTAGTAATGATGAAAATAATGATTTTATATTTGATTTAGAGAATAAAATTCAAGATATATGTAAAACTTTCTCATTACGTAACTCAAACCAAGAGCAAAATTTAATTGAATCTTTAAAAACAAACTGTAGAAAAACCATAAAGGAAAAAACTGGAAAAAGACCCTATACAAATATAAATTTAGTGAGATTATAAAATAATGTATTTATCAAAACTATTTATTCCATTGCTTAAGGAAAATCCATCAGAGGCTAAAATCAAATCACATCAACTTATGCTTAGATCGGGTATGATTAAACAATCCTCCACAGGAATTTATTCCTGGCTACCATTAGGATTTAAGATAATGAAAAAAATAGAACAAATAGTTAGAGAAGAGCAAAATAAAATTGGTGCTCAAGAATTATTAATGCCAACAATACAATCAGCTGACATATGGAAAGAAAGCGGAAGATACAAAGATTATGGAGAAGAAATGTTAAGAATTAAAGATCGCCAAGGTAAAGAAATGCTTTATGGCCCTACAAACGAAGAGCTTATAACAGAAATTTTTAGAGCTAGCGTAAAATCTTATAAATCTTTACCGCAACTTTTATATCATATCCAATGGAAATTTCGTGACGAACTAAGACCGAGATTTGGGGTTATGAGATGCAAAGAATTTTTTATGAAAGATGCATATTCTTTTGATATTAGCGATGAAGAAGCAAACAAATCATATAACAAAATGTTTTACGCTTATCTTAAAACTTTTAAAAGATTAGAACTAGTAGCTATACCAATGTCTGCAGAAACAGGACCAATTGGTGGTGATTTATCGCATGAATTTGTGATTCTTGCAGAGACAGGTGAAAGTAAGATTTTTGCTGATAAAAGAATTTTTGAGATAGAACTTAAAGAGAGTAATAATAATGAGTCGATAAAAGAACTAAGAAAAATTTACGATCAATTTTATGCAGTTACAGATGATAAATTTAAAAAAGATGAGTTTGATAAAAAAGTAAAAAAGGAAAACCAACTAATTACAAAAGGTATTGAAGTAGGGCATATATTTTATTTTGGAGACAAATATTCGAAACCTTTAAAGTGTTCTGTTGATTTACAAGATGGAAAAAAAACAAATGTAAAAATGGGCTCATATGGAATTGGTGTATCGAGATTAGTTGGGGCAATAATAGAAGCAAAATTTAATAACAATGTTATGAAGTGGCCAGAATCTATTTCTCCATATGATGTAGCAATAATACCTAGCATAAAAAAAAATGATAAATTAAACTTTACAAAGGCTGAAAAAATTTACAATTTTCTTAGAAATAATAATATTGATGCTTTGCTAGATGATACCGAAGAGCATTTGTCAGCAAAATTTAAAAAAACATCAAGTAGGCTCAGATAGAATTGCAAACGCAGTGGGTGCGTTTAAAAAATATAAGACTGACTGCATAGTTCTAGATTTTGGAACAGCGACAACATTTGAT
>CACFOC010000037.1 GCA_902567945.1 uncultured Pelagibacteraceae bacterium
AGTTGTTAGTACAAAGTTTAAGGGTTTAAAAATTATCTTAACTAAAAAACATGCTGATTCTAGAGGTTATCTTAGAGAAACCTTTAAAAAAAATTTAATAAATTGGAATAATTTAATATTTGATTACTCTACTACATCAAAGAAAAATGTTCTCAGAGGATTCCATTTTCAATCAAAATTTATGCAAGCAAAATTAATTAACGTATTAAAGGGAAAAATATTAGATTGCGTCGTAGATTTAAGAAAGTCTTCGAAGACCTTCGGAAAAAGCTTTAGTATTATTTTGTCTGAAAAAAATTCTTTATCTTTGTATGTGCCAGAGGGTTTTGCCCATGCTTATTATACTTTTACAGATTACAGCATAATTTATTATAAACTTTCAAATTATTATCATCCTGAGTACGAAGATGGGTTATTATGGAATGATAAAACCCTAAAAATTAAATGGCCCAACAAGAAACCTATTGTCTCAAAAAAAGATAGACAATTAAAAACATTTATTGAATTTAAAAAAATCCACAAGTATTTAAAATAATTATTTATTCACTTTCATAAGGTCTATATGAAGATTTTTTTAAGAAAATTGAATTTAATATTCCTAAAATCTCAGCTTTTGATAAATTATATTCTTTGTAATTTTTCTTGATTTTGGCTTTTATCATTCTTTTTATCGATTTTATAAAATTTGGCATAATTTTTTTTAACGCGAGAAAATAACTAAAATGTTTCCTAAAATAGTAAAATTTTGACCAGCTATAATGCCAACTTCTAGTTAAAGATGCCTTATAGGCATACTTTTCGTCATGAGATTGACTTCCAAAATGAGTAAATTTTATATTTTCACTTACATAAATTTTTTCATTTTTGATTCTTACTTGCTTGCAAAAATCCATAGTTTCAAAGTATAAAAATATATTTTCATCAAAAAAACCTACTTTTTCTAAGTTTTTTTTATTAACTATAAAATCATTATCTATAAAATCTACTTCCTTAATTTTGTACTTTTTAAAAATATCTCCCTTTAAGTTTTGGTTAAGTTTTTCTTTGTTCCATATTTCATAATTCTTATATATTCTTTCATCGTCATAGGAGGGCGCCAAAACTGTAAAATCTTTTATATTATCTACACATTCCTCTAATGAATTAAGACATTCGTTAGAAAAAGATACGTCTGAAGGATTTAAAAATACATATTCTGTTTTTGATTCTTTTATTCCTAAATTATAACTTCCTGATAAACCTAAATTCTTTTCTGGTATTATAACTTTTACATTACTATATTTTTCTTCCAATTCTTTTTTTAATTCATGATTAAATGAATTTTCAATTACTATTATGGGAAATTTTTTATCAATACTTGATGTTAATCTTTTAATATGCGATTCGCTGTGAAGTGATACAAAAACTATAGTAAACATTATTAAAAATTATATATTTATTCTATTTTTTAATTATCGTTTTAACTTTTTCGACTATCTCTGAACAGTTTGGTGGTAAATTGTCGGTTGTCTTAGAAAAGCCAGCAGATCTATCTTTTAGTCCCATGGTTTCAATTTTTTTTCCTGTTTTTTTCATAATCTCATATGCTAAATTAGTCCCTACTCCATCTGTGTAGTCGTCGTCTAAAACAATTCCTCCAAATTTACTATTTATAATGGCTTTCTCCCAGTCTTTATTAATTTTAAAAGGTTTTATCCATAAAACATTAGCTATCCCAATTTTAAATCCCTGTTTTTCTAATTCAATTTTAGCTTTCTTTGCCTCAAATCTTGTTATTGAGATTGGAAATAAAATTAAATCTAAATTATCTGAAATAAAATCTGGAAGTTCTTCTTTATTATCATAACTTCCTCTGTGCTCTGATACATATAAAACATCTTCATTTTTCATAAAATAATCATAAGCTAATAAATATTCTTTAGGTGTCATTGGTGAAATAATTTTAATTCCGGGCATTCGATAATATATTGAATGGTGTGATGAACCTGCAACAGGCCCGATGGAGCCCTCCATTGCAATTCCTCTGATAAATATAGGGCAGGGAACATCCCATAATTCTTTAGATTTGCATGCATAGTTTAAAATTATTGATGCATTAAACCAGTTAAAGCCTTGATATCTTATAACGTATATAGGTCTTCTTTTTGATAAACCTGCTCCTGTAACAATACCTCCGTTTGAAACATCGGCCATAGAAAGTTCTACTATTCCATCTTTTTCTGTAAGTTCAGGTATAGTACCACCCACCCATCCTACAGCAGACAAACATTGTCCAAACACTAGTCCATTTTGCTCCTTTAAGTGTCTAAATATAGTTTCTTTAATTATTTCTCTAACTGTTTTTTCCACAAATTTTCCATTTCTTTTTTTATTTTTTCATCAAATTTATTGGCCTCATCACCTAATTTATTTATCTCATCTTTGTATCTATCAAATGTATCTTCTGAATCTTTTCCTGCTCCGGCATGCCAATAAATTCTATTTGTTTTTATATTTAATAAACAAGTTTTTTTAAAGAATGTTTCAGAACAATTAAATATCTCCAAGGGGTCATCATTTATAGTATGGCTTTGCATTTTAAAAGATTTTGCTACATCTCCCATTTCCCAGTTTCTTCTTACTTTTTTTTCTGTAAGTATTGATAAATTATTATCTTCTATCACAGTTAATAAAGGTAAATTTTTTGTAGATGCCCAACCTAAACCTCCTAAAACATAATCTTCTTCTGCCGCTGCATCTCCCAAAAAAACGATAGTTGGTTTTTTTGTAGCAAAGCAAGCACCAACGCCTATTGGTCCATTGGATCCCATTAATCCATCGTGGCCGTACATATTTATTTCCTTACTATGAATAGAGGCTGAACCACCTTTGCCTTTTGTTATTCCAGTATCTTTTCCTAATAGTTCATCTATTAATTTTTTTTTATCACCACCAAAAGCTATATATATTGAATGACAACGATGCTGCCCAAATATTAATG
>CACFOC010000038.1 GCA_902567945.1 uncultured Pelagibacteraceae bacterium
ACCTTAGTTAATATTAAATATTATGAAAGATAAACTGTGGAGATGTATTAAAGAAAATAAATCTGATTATGTTCCAATTTGGTTTATGAGACAAGCTGGAAGGTATTTACCTGAATTTAGAAAAATAAGAAGCAAAAATCAAAATTTCATCAAACTTTGTTTAAACCCACAATTAACTAATAATATAACTTTACAACCATTAAAAAGATTTGATCTTGATGCTGCAATAATTTTTTCTGATATTTTGATGATACCATTCGCTCTGGGTCAAGGGGTAAAATTTAAAAAAAATTTTGGTCCAATTCTGGGAGAAGTAAAATTAGATAATATAATAAACACAAGCCCAACCGATTTTGTAAGTAAATTAAAACCAATTTATAAAGGGATAAAAAAAGTTAAAACAAATCTAAATAATGAAAGTCTTATAGGATTTATAGGCGCCCCGTGGACTTTGTTATTATATATGATTAATAAAAAATCACCCAAAAATAATTTTGAATTTAATAAAATTAATAACGATAAATTTTTAATCAGCCTACTGTTGGAAAAAATAATAGAAATGTCATGTTTACATATAGACAACCAAATCAAAGCCGGAGCCAATATAATACAAATATTTGATTCTTGGGCAGGTTTATTACCAAAAAAAGAACTTCAAAATTATTGTTACTATTCTACACTAAGGATTGTAGAACATATTAAATCAAAAAAAATACCAACTATTTGTTTCCCCAAAGGGATTGGTAAAAATTATATTGATTATTGTTCAATAGTACAGCCCGACTGTATAAGTATTGATAGTAATATTAATCCAAAGTGGATAAAAAAAAAATTGAAAGGCACTCCAATACAAGGGGGATTAGACCCTAAAATTTTATTAAGTAATAAAGAAAAAATAAAAGAAAATGTTAAAAATTATTTAAATGTATTTAAAGATTATCCTTATATATTTAATTTAGGCCATGGTGTTTTGCCTCAGACAAAACCAGAGACAATAGAATATATTATTCAGATAATAAGAGATAATACATAAGATGAAAAAAGCGGTTATTTTATTTAATCTAGGAGGGCCTGATAAACTAGAAAATGTTGAACCATTTTTATTTAATTTATTTAATGATCCGGCAATAATTAGTATTCCTACAATTTTTAGATTACCATTAGCAAAATTAATTTCCAAAAGAAGAGCCCCGATAGCAAAAAATATTTATAAAGAAATAGGAAACAAATCGCCCATACTTGAACTTACCCAAGGCCAAGCAAAAAGTTTAGAAGATAGTTTATTAAAAAAAGGTGATTATAAATGTTTTGTTATTATGCGCTGTTGGCATCCAAGAGCTGAAAACGTAATAAAAGAAGTTAAAGAATATAATCCTGGGGAAATAATACTTCTACCTCTTTATCCTCAATACTCAGCATCAACTTCAGGCTCTTCCATAAAAGAATGGAATGATTTATGTAAAAAACAAAATTATAAAGTTAAAACTAAAATCGTTTGTTGTTATCCAACAGAAAATAACTTTCTAGAATCACACGCAAAACTTATTAAAAAAACAATTAAAAATTTAGAAAATAAGAATTTTAAAATACTTTTTTCCGCTCATGGATTGCCCGAAAATAAAATAAAAAAAGGTGATCCTTATCAATGGCAAGTGGAACAAACAGTTGAAGGAATAATGGCTAAATTAAATAATGAAAATTTAGATTATATAATAAGCTACCAAAGTCGAGTGGGACCTTTAAAATGGATTGGACCATCTACAGATGATGTAATTATTAAATATTCCAAAGAGAAAAAAGGTATTGTTATAGTTCCAGTAGCTTTTGTTTCAGAACACTCGGAAACCTTAGTAGAATTGGATATTGAATATAAAAAATTAGCAGAAAAAAATGGTTGCAGTTTTTACAAAAGAGTACCAGCATTAGGGATCGAGGAGGATTTTATCAAAGGGCTCACCGAGCTAGTTTTGCAAAAAGAAACAAGAGGAAATTTCGTTTCATCTGTAATGTGCTCTGATAAACATAAAAAATGTCCATGCTTAGCAGTAAGGAGATAAAAAATTATAAAGATTATGGATTTGTTGCCCCTATCGATGTTTTGTCTTTGCAAGAAGCAACAAAGATAAAAGAAGAAATAGAATTTATCGAAAAAAAATGGCCAGATGAATTAATTGGATTAGGACGAAATAATGTCCATTACATATCACCTGTCTTTGATCAAGTTTGTCACAATTCTAAAATTTTAGATGCGGTAGAAAGCATTATTGGTAAAGATATTTTAGTCGGGGGAACAACATTATTCATTAAAGATCCAGACAAAAAAGGTTTTGTAAGTTGGCATCAGGATGCAAAATATATTGGTTTTGAACCCTATAATTGGGTAACAGCATGGTTAGCTATTACAGACGCTAATGAAGAAAATGGCTGTATGAGAATGTGGGCGGGATCTCATAAAGAAAAAATTAAAGACCACAAGGATACATATGATGAAAATAATTTATTAACACGTGGTCAAACTGTTCAAAATGTTCCAATTGAAAAAACTACACCCAACATACTTAAAGCTGGTCAATTATCCCTTCACCATCCAATGATTGTCCACGGCTCAGGGCCAAATAAAAGCAATCAAAAAAGAATTGGGTTTGTTATACAAAGCTATATAGGAACCAATGTTGATCAAGTATTAGGTAAGGTCTTTGTGCAACAAGCAAGAGGAAAAGATACATTTAGATACCACGAACATGC
>CACFOC010000039.1 GCA_902567945.1 uncultured Pelagibacteraceae bacterium
GCCGTTAAGAAAGGGCAAATTATGCAAAATACATCAAATACCGAAAATGAAAAAACAATTGTTACCAAAAAACTTTTAGAAGAAGAGGAGGAACAATTAAAAATAAATAAAGAATTAAAGATAGTTGAACAAAAAATGATGATTGCTAGAGAAAATAAAGCTAGATCGGGAGCAACTTTGGATGGCCTAATAAATAGAAAAAAAGATTTATTAGGTAATATAAAAAGTGAGCTTAATATCGATGAAAAAGATTTGCTTGCCAGCTCAGATTTGGCTAATAGTGATGATATTCCTACAGCTATTGAACAAGAAGATAAATTAGATTCAAAGAAAAATGAGAGAGAAAAATTAGGGTCTGTTAATTTGAGAGCTGACGTAGAAACTGAGGAACATAAAATAAAAATAAAAAAAATGGAAAAAGATCGAGAAGACTTGGTTTCGGCAATATCAAAACTTAGAGTAAGTATTAATGAGCTTAACCAAAAAGGAAGAGAGAAACTTCTTGAGGCATTTGAAAAAGTGAGCAGAAAATTTAGTGAAGTTTATACAAAACTTTTTAGCGGAGGTATGGCAAAATTAGAGTTAGTTGATTCTGATGATCCTTTGGAGGCTGGATTAGAAATGCTTGTAAGTCCTCCAGGAAAAAGGTTGCAATCAATTACATTATTATCAGGAGGCGAACAGGCTTTAACAGCATTATCATTAGTATTTGCAGTATTTTTAACTAATCCAGCTCCAATATGTGTTTTGGATGAGGTAGATGCTCCTTTAGATGATGCCAACGTTACAAGATTTTGTTCATTGTTGGATGAACTGACAAAAATTACAGAAACTAAATTTATTATTATTACTCATCACGCTCTTACCATGTCACGAGTTGATAGATTGTACGGTGTTACAATGCCAGAAAAAGGAGTTAGCCAACTAGTTTCTGTAGATTTACAAAAAGCTGAAGAATTGGTTGCCTAAAAATTTATAGGTGAAAATGCAGAATTTAAAAAAAATATCAGCTCGCTTAGAGATTGCAAAAAAAAAATTTAAAAAAGAATCAAAAAATAACAATGGATCAAATGCCGCATCTTTAGGTAAAGCTTTAAAAATCAGCACTGAATTGGTCGCTGCTGTCGTCGTAGGTTCAACAACAGGGTTTCTTTTAGACAATTGGTTTGGTACTAAACCGATGTTAACTATTTGTTTTTTTTTTATAGGCGTTGCTGCTGGTATACTAAATGTGTTTAGAGCTGCAAAAAGAATGAACAAAAAATTATAAAATTAAGGAAAAAAAATGTCAACAAATCCTATGCATCAATTTGAGGTTTACAAAATTGGACCAGAAATAAACATTGGTGGTATAAATCTTTCATTTACAAACTCAAGTCTATTTATGACAATTAGTGCAATCTTAATTTTATCACTTTTGTTTTTTGGAACAAAAAAAAAATCTTTAGTGCCATCAAAAATACAATTGGTTACAGAAATGAGTTATACTTTTGT
This sequence comes from uncultured Pelagibacteraceae bacterium, assembly GCA_902567945.1. Classification (GTDB taxonomy): domain Bacteria; phylum Pseudomonadota; class Alphaproteobacteria; order Pelagibacterales; family Pelagibacteraceae; genus AG-414-E02. Next base: position 1,495 of record CACFOC010000039.1, read on the forward strand.
TGCAAAAATGATTAATGATACTGCGGGATCTAACGCTAAAGTTTTTTTTCCATTTATTTTCACATTATTTATGTTTGTTTTTTTTTGTAATATGGTTGGAATGCTTCCATATTCATTTACAGTAACTAGCCATATTATTGTTACTTTCGTATTAGCTGCAATTGTATTCATAGGTGTTACAATTTTAGGTTTCATTAAACATGGTATTAAATACTTAGAACTTTTTGTGCCTAAAGGTGTGCCGGTAGTACTTCTACCTTTAATAGTTGTAATTGAAATTATATCTTATTTAAGTAGACCAGTTAGCTTATCTGTGCGATTGTTTGCAAATATGATGGCTGGACACACGATGTTAAAAGTATTTGGGGGTTTCGTAATCAGTTTAGGACTACTAGGTGGTTGGTTACCACTTGGTTTTTCAGTAGCATTAACAGGGCTTGAAATACTTGTTGCTTTTCTTCAAGCCTATGTTTTTGCAATTTTAACATGCATTTATTTAAATGATGCATTAAATTTACACCACTAACAAAGGAGGAAAAATGGAGTTAGAAGCAGCTAAGATGATAGGAGCAGGTCTTGCAGCAATAGCGCTAGCAGGAGCTGGAGTAGGCATAGGTTTAATTTTTGGAAATTATTTGTCAGGTGCAATGAGAAATCCGTCTGCAGCACAAAAACAATTTCCTAACCTACTTTTGGGATTTGCTTTAGCAGAAGCTACTGGTTTATTTGGATTGGTAGTTGCTTTAATAATTTTATTTGCATTTTAATAAATAAAATTTAGATATGAAAAATTTTTGCTTTGCTTGTTGCATTGCTGTTATTGTTCATTCAAATCAGGCTTTTGGGTCTGAGGCAGGTATGCCTCAGCTCAACCCTGAGTTTTGGGTATCGCAGATATTTTGGCTGATATTTATTTTTTCTTTTTTATATCTGATAGTATCAAAAATATTCATACCAAAAATCA
>CACFOC010000040.1 GCA_902567945.1 uncultured Pelagibacteraceae bacterium
AATCTCTATAAAAATCTTTAAGCATCTGATCATTGATTTTTTCCTCTTTTATTTTTTCTGGTATATCTAGCGACATTAAGCTTGCTGCATATAAAACTAATTCCTCATTTGAACATGGATGATTATCCGAAATATTAAAAATTTGTCCTGCATTAAACTTTTTTAAAGAAAGTGATAAAATTTCAGCAATATCTTCTATGTGTATTCTTGAAAAAAAATGATTTTTTTTCTCAATAATTTTAGCAGAACCCATTTTGAGTCTTTTAATTATATTATTTTCTAATGAATAAATTCCTGATAAACGAAATATTTGAATAGGTAAATTAAAATTTTTATAAAATTCTATCCATTGCTTTTCGGCATTTAATCTTGCAATCCCTCTAGAGGAAGTTGGTTCAAGAGTTGCATTCTCATCAACCCACTGTCCTTTTTTATCCCCATATACACTTGTAGCGGATAAATAGGTAATCCAGTTAAATTTTCCATTTTTTAAACTTTTACTGAATACCTTTAAAACTATATCTTCTTGTTCTTTTGGAGGAATAGAAATCAAAATTTTTGTTGTTGAATTTAATTCTTTTAGTAAATTTTTATCAAATTCATTATTAATTTTTTCTAATTTGGTATCTTTAGTATTTGTTGTCACTAAATCAAAATTAATTTTTTTATTCATTAAATTTGAAACAAAATATCTTGCTACTTGTCCAAAACCAAAACAAAATAATTTAAATTTTGATTTCATATAAGCTTATACTGCTTTTGATTTTTTCATTTTAAATGAAAAAGGATGAGATAACTTATTAAGCATCTCTTTTGGACAAACTTGAACAAAATTTTTTATCTCTGTATTAAAGTTTGCAATAATCTTGTTAGCTATTTTAGACCCTGTCTCTTTAAAATGCTCTTCGATCAATTCCTGTAAGTAACCTCTCCAATAATCTGTCTCGGGAATTTGCCAAACTACTGAGCTTGAATTAACATAATTTTCAAATTCTTGATTTAAATCGTATACAAATGCCATACCACCTGTCATTCCAGCTGCAAAATTATCACCAATCTTTCCTAAAATAACTACTGTTCCACCAGTCATGTACTCACAACCGTTTGAATCGCAACCTTCAATTACTGACACTGCTCCGGAATTTCTAACGGCAAATCTTTCTCCCGTTTGTCCAGAAGCAAAAAGCTTACCTGATGTTGCTCCATATAGTACTGTATTACCTAGTATAGTATTTTCATGACTAATGATTTTACTCTGCGATGAAGGTTTAACAACAATAGTAGCCCCTGATAATCCTTTGCCAACGTAATCATTGGCGTCTCCATTCACATTTAACTTTAAACCTTTTATTCCAAAAGCTCCCAAAGATTGACCTGCAGAACCTGTAAGATTAATTTTAATGGTGTCTTTTTCAATTCCTTTCATACCAAAATTTTTGTAAATATAATGTGACAATCTCGTCCCGACTGCTCTGTGTATATTTTTAATTTCATAGCTTTTTTCAATTTGATTCTTTTTATTGAGAGAACTTTTTATATCTTCAAAAATTATTTCATCCAATGTTGAAGGCACTGTATTTATTAAATCAGAGTTACAAAACCTATCATTTTTTCCTGGATCTGCTTGTACCAATAGTGGACTTAGATCAAGATCGTCTAGATTTGAAGTTCCTCTACTTACTTGCTTTAACAAATCAGTTCTCCCTATAATTTCATTTAAATTTCTAAAGCCTAAAAGTGCCAAAATTTCCCTTACTTCTTCAGCTATAAAAGTAAATAAATTTACTACCTTTTCAGGTGTTCCAGTAAATTTTTTCCTTAAATTTTCATCTTGTGTACAAACTCCAACAGGACAAGTATTTGAGTGACACTGGCGTACCATTATGCAGCCCATAGCTACTAATGAAGCAGTGCCAATTCCAAATTCTTCCGCTCCCATCATCGCTGCTATTACTACGTCTCTTCCAGTTTTTATCCCTCCATCAGTTCTTAAAGTAACTTTATGTCTTAACCCATTTAAAGTTAATATTTGGTTTGCCTCAGTCAGCCCCATTTCCCATGGAATTCCAACATACTTTACGCTTGTCTGGGGGCTGGCGCCTGTGCCTCCAGAATGTCCAGAAATTAAAATCACATCAGCTTTAGCTTTTGCAACACCAGCTGCAATTGTTCCCACTCCGGTAGAAGCTACCAACTTTACTCCAACTCTTGCTTTTGGATTAGAT
>CACFOC010000041.1 GCA_902567945.1 uncultured Pelagibacteraceae bacterium
GAATATTATATTTTCGACCAACGTCAGAAACTTCTTTAATTGGAAATACTCTTAAGTATGGATTTGGCAAAGTTTCAGCATAAATACATCTTGTTTTATCGTCAATTAATTTTTCAAAATTTTTAGGATCTGATGGATCAGCGTACCTCACTTCTATTCCTAATTTTTTTAAAGTATGAGTAAATAAATTTACCGTACCACCATATAAATCAGTGGAACTAATAAAATTATCTCCCGCTTGACAACAATTTGTAATAGCAAAAGTTGATGCGGCTTGACCTGAACCAACTGTAACACAAGCTAAACCACCTTCTAAGGCAGCTATACGCTTTTCTAAAACGTCATTAGTTGGGTTCATAATTCTTGTGTAAATGTTCCCAAATTCTTTTAATGCAAAAAGATTTGCAGCTGTTCCTGTATCTTTAAATTGATACGAAGTTGTTCTATAAATCGGAACTGCTACTGCAGTTGTAGCAGGATCACTTCTATATTCTCCTCCATGTAAAGCTATTGTCTCTGGATTTTTAATATTTTTAGCCATTTTTTTCCCCCTTTTTAACGATTAATAATTTGACTAGAAAAAGTGCCAAATGTAAAGCTTTTTTATACCCAAAAAATTTGACTTTATGGCTAAATACAAGTACTTATGCGCGAATTACAATGACAGATTTTATTAAAAAAAACGAAATAAATAACAATTGGATTTTAATTGATGGAGAAAATTTAGTTGTAGGTAGATTAGCTGCATTTATATCGATAGTACTAAGAGGAAAAAATAAATCTAAATTTACTCCACATATGGATAACGGAGATTTTGTTATAGTTACAAATGTTGAAAAAATAAAATTTACAGGCAATAAATTTAAAAATAAAAAATATTATAGGCATACAGGCCACCCCGGTGGTATTAAAGTTACTTCTCCATCTTTTTTAAGTAATAAAAAACCTGAGGAAATATTAAAATTAGCTGTAAAAAGAATGCTACCAATTGGAACTTTATCTAGAAAGCAACTTTCTAAACTAAAAATGTATAAAGGTAATTCTCATCCACATGAATCACAAAATCCAACTTTTGTAGATTTTAAAAAAATCAATATTAAAAATTATATATCAATAAATTAATATGGAACCACAAGAAAATTTACCCTCATCTAAAAAAATTAAATTAGATTTTAAAGATTCTAAATACGCAACTGGAAGAAGAAAAAGATCCATAGCTAGGGTTTGGTTAAAAAAAGGAAGCGGTTTAATTTATATTAATGGAAAAAAAATAAATGAATATTTCAAAAAAACTAATTTATTAATTTCAACAGTAAGACCCTTAACCTTAACAAAAAGAGCAAATGAATTCGATGTAAAATGCACTGTAAAAGGTGGGGGACACACTGGGCAGGCTGGAGCTATTACTCTTGGTATATCAAGAGCCTTAATTGAATTTGAACCTGAACTTAAACCTGCCTTAAAAAAAGAAAAGCTTACCACGAGAGATTCGCGGGCTGTTGAAAGAAAAAAATACGGCCACAGAAAAGCTAGGAGAAGCTTCCAGTTTTCTAAAAGATAGTATATCAATAAATATCTCTTTAACTCAAATAACTGGTATAAATGGAAAAGATGAACGATTCATTAAATATAGCAATAGCAGGTGCAACTGGATATGTAGGATTGGAACTAGTGAGAATCTTATCTAAACATCCAAAAGTTAAAATTTTATATTTATGCGCTACTAAATCTATTGGTAAATCAATTTATAAATTTGATAAAAAAATAAAAAAAAAGAATCTACCAAAAATATCTAAGATAAGTTCAATAGATTGGTTTAAAATTGATATACTTTTTACGTCTTTACCAAATGGTATGGCTCAAAAGATTTCTAAAACTATACCTGAACATATAAAAATAATAGACTTATCAGCAGATTTTAGATTAAGAGATCCTAACGATTATAGAAAATGGTATGGCACTAGTCATAAATGCAAAAATTTAATAAAAAAATCAATTTATTCTATTACCGAGTTCAACAGGGAAAAAATTTCTAAATATAAGATAATCTCCTGCCCTGGATGTT
>CACFOC010000042.1 GCA_902567945.1 uncultured Pelagibacteraceae bacterium
GATACCATTGTTTCACCAACACATTTATTAGAATCAAAGGAATATTTAACAAATCAAGGAATTAAAGTTAAAACTAAACTTTTTAAAAATTGCGAACATAGGATACCTATAGAAGGAACAAGTCTTGGCCTGGGCTTCCTAAGAAAAAATCTTTTATAAAGGAAACAAATCTTTAATAAAACTATTTCTTGATAATTTTAACTTAATCCGCTAACTTATTTCTATGATTATATCTGCAACAGAAAAGGTTCCCTTGGAAAAGTGCCCAGCATTAGTTTTAAATGCTGATTTTAGACCTTTAAGTTATTACCCTCTCTCACTTTGGTGTTGGCAGGATGCAGTTAAATCTGTTTTTCTTAACAGAGTAAGTATCGTATCAAATTATAAAAGAAAAATAAGAAGCCCTTCATTTGAAATGAATCTACCAAGTGTAATAGCACTAAAAAATTTTATAAAACCTTCGGAAAATCCAAACTTTACAAGATTTAATGTATTTTTAAGAGATAAGTTTACTTGCCAATATTGCGGAGAAAATAAAGATTTAACTTTTGATCACTTGCTACCAAAATCAAAAGGAGGAATTACAGATTGGGAAAACGTAGTTACAGCTTGTTCTACATGCAATGTAAAAAAGGGAGGAAGGCTTTATTTAAAATCTGGTATGAAATTATTTAGAAAACCTTTTAGACCTACAGTTGATGATTTACATCAAAATGGGAAAAATTTTCCTCCAAATTTTTTACATGAGAGCTGGATGGATTATTTATATTGGGATGTTGAACTATTACCTTAATATATAATTAAATTTTTTCAGATATCGTTATCGCAATTCTTGAACCTGTTTGAATTACTTTATCCATAATTGAATAAAAACCACTGTTTGTTGCTCCCGCTTCATAGGCAATATTTTTATGTCCACTTTCATCTTCTTTGAATTTTTCAATTTTTGCTTTTAGTTCCTTTTCATCATTTCCTAATTTTTTTATTTGATTTTGGTAATGCTCTTCTATTACTTCTTCAACAGATGCAGTACAAAGCATAGCAGCTTTTTTTCCAAGTACAGCGGTCCCAAAACCTAACGCAACACCCATTATGTCCCAAAGTGGCAAAAAATAAGTAGGTTTTATTTTTCTCTTTTGTATCTCTTTTTCAAAGTAGTTTAAGTGCTCTTGTTCTTGCTCTTTCATTTCTTCAATTGTATCTTTTAAAACTTTATCCTGTTTTATAGTTTTGAGAGCTAATAGCTGACCTTCATAAATTTTAATCGCACCTCGTTCACCTGCGTGATCAACTCTTATAATTTCTTCCAAAATTTTTTGATTAGTTTTTTCCATAATTTATTAATATTTTTATGAATATAGCACTAAGAAAAATAGAAAAAATAGTATTAATTGCAGCAAGAGAAAAACCAAATATTTTGAAATTAACATCCTTACAACCTACGGTATTTTGCTTTAATTGCTCCATAATCTCTTCTTTTGAGAGGGTTTGTGAAAAATTTTCAGTTGTACAAGCTAAAGTCTCTTTAAAAAAACCTTGTTCAATACCAAAATGGTAAAAAGCAAGCGTCGAGCTAATAATAAACACCAGAGATAATAGTAATAAGGTTGTTTTTTCGTAACCTTTCATAAACAAAATTTTAATTATTAAAAAAATTGAAACGAAATAAGGAATACGTTCATAGATACATAATTTACAAGGTTGGTGCCCCAATTTGTGTTCAATGACAAAAGCTAAAATTAGAACTAAAGAAATAAATATTAGTATAACAAATAGTAATTTTTTATTTATTTGCTTTCTCATTTTTATTTAAGAAATAAAAAGTAAATTGATGCCCCTATTAAAATAAGTATTCCAGAAACAATAATACTCCATTTGGTTCCTTGCCTGTCTAAAAAAGGACCTATTTTTTCTCCAAACTTATAAGCTAAATATGCAACGATAAAAAATCTTAAACCTCGTGTTATAATGCATATAAAAATAAAAGATATTAAGTTAAAGTGAATAATTCCGCTAGAAATAGTTAAGAGCTTAAACGGCAAAGGAGTAAATCCTGCGGTAAC
>CACFOC010000043.1 GCA_902567945.1 uncultured Pelagibacteraceae bacterium
TGTAAATTCCGCTGCTGCAAAATGTAAAAAAAAACTAGGAAGCAAATGGGAAAGTTTTGCTAACTCCTGGAGGACTACTCAGCTTGAATATACCTGGTTAAGAAGTCTTATGAAAAAACACAAAAATTTTTGGGAAATTACTGAGGACTCTTTAGATCACACCATGGAAACTTTTAAAATAAAAAGAGAAATGAGAGACGAATTATTAGACCTATATAAAAAACTTAGTCCCTATCCTGAAGTTAAAGAATGCCTAGAAAAACTAAAAGCTAAAAAAATTAAAATAGCCATTCTATCCAATGGAACTCCAGATCTTTTGAAAAATTTAGTAGAAAGTAATAATATTAAAAATTATTTTGATGATATTTTTTCTATTGAATCTGTTGGAGTTTATAAACCTGATTCAAAAGTTTACGAAATTCCAATTAAAAAGTACGACTGCAAACCTGAAAATATTTGTTTCATGAGTTCAAATACTTGGGATGTTTCTGGCGGGGGTATTTTTGGGTACAATGCTGTGTGGGTTAATCGCTTTAATAAAGTATTTGATAAATTAAGTTACAAACCAAAATTTGTTATCAACAATTTAAAAGAAATTTTAAAAATTATCTAAAAGGAAAAAAAATGAATAAAGGAAAAAGAGCAGGAAATGAACCGATCACAATTGATGTTGTGAACAAAAAAAATTATGCGTGGTGTTCTTGTGGACTAAGTAAAAAACAACCTTTTTGTGATAACTCCCACAAAGGTACAGAATTTAGACCGATTATATACAAGGCTAAAGAAACTAAAAAATTATATTTTTGTGTTTGTAAACAAACTAATAACCAACCATTTTGTGATGGGTCACATAGTAAATACTAGTATTTTTTTTTTAAATAACCATATTTCAAACTAATGAAATTTACCGAAGTAAGTAAAATTATAGATCCAATACCAGCTTCTGATGGTGCGGGCGTTAAATTAAAAAGAAGTATTGGTGTTGAACCTAATTATTTTGATCCTTTTTTAATGTTGGATGAATTTGGGTCTGAAAATAAAAATGACTATATCGGAGGGTTTCCCCCTCATCCTCATAGAGGAATTGAAACCGTAACCTATATGCTCAGTGGAGAGTTTGAACACGAAGACAGCACGGGTGCTAAAGGAAGAATGTCTGCAGGTGATGTGCAGTGGATGAAAACGGGTGGTGGCATTATTCATTCTGAAATGCCTGCTATGTCAGAAGGGAAGCTGCATGGATTTCAATTATGGGTAAATATGCCCGCAAAATTAAAAATGAATAAACCTGAATACATCTACATAGACTCTAAACAAATGCAAATCCATAAAGATTCTGAAAAAAAAATAAAGATTATTGCTGGAAGGTTCGGCGATGCTGAGGGACCTGTTAAAGGTCATAATGTTGAACCCATATATTTTGATGTTGAGCTTGAAAAAGATAAGGAGTTTAATTTTAATCTTCTTTCAACACACAATTCTTTTATTTATTTAATTGAAGGTGAAGTTAAAATTGGAGATAAAAATCATAAAAAAGTTAAAGATTCTACTTTGATTCTTCTCACTAAAGGCGAAAAACTTAAAGTTAAGGGTATAACTAAGTCAAAATTTCTATTAATATCTGGAAAACCAATTAGAGAACCTATAGCTAGAGGCGGTCCTTTTGTTATGAACACTAAAGAAGAAATTCTCAAAGCTGTTGATGATTATAATACAGGAAATTTTGTTCAAAAATGACTCGAGTTGTTAAAATTAATAAAACTGGCGGACCAGAAGTTTTAAAATTTGAAACAATAACACTGGATAAACCTGGCCCAGATGAAGTTGTAATTGAACATAAGGCAATAGGATTAAATTTCATAGACACTTATCATCGATCCGGATTATATCCTCTTGAATTGCCTTCAGGAATTGGTGGAGAAGCTGCGGGTGTTATTAAAGAAGTAGGATCAAAAGTTAAAGATTTTTCTCCAGGAGATAAAGTAGCATATGCTGGTGCCCCTCTTGGAGCATATTCTTCTGAAAGAATATACTCTACAAA
>CACFOC010000044.1 GCA_902567945.1 uncultured Pelagibacteraceae bacterium
TATTGGCTTCTTCGATAATTTGTTTAAAAGGTCGAGAATACTCTGGCCCTCTAGTGTATGGGACAACGCAAAAATTACAAAATTTATCACAACCCTCTTGAATAGTTAGATGTGTAGAAATTTTATTATTTAAATTAGAAATTTTTTCTAACTCATCAAATTTTTTTACTACATCAAATTCGGTTTCAACAATTTTTTTTTTCTTTCTTTTGTAATCTAAAATTAAATCGCCAATTTTATGATAAGATTGAGGTCCTATTACAATATCAATATATGGTTCTCTTTTTATCATTTCATTTGATTCTGCTTGTGCAACGCAACCTGAAATAATAACTAAAGGTTTTTTTAAATTTCTAAAACTTTTTTTTACTCTACCAATTTCATCGTAAATTTTTTCTGTTGCTTTTTCTCTTATGTGACAAGTATTTAAAATATAACAATCAGCTTCATTTTTTATATTGGTTTTAGTAAAACCAATGGCTGAAACTAGGTCATAAATACGATTTGAATCGTATTCATTCATTTGACATCCAAAAGTTTTAATAAATATTTTTTTAGACAATTTTTTTATTTCTTAATTTTTGAACCATATAGCTCTAATCTATGATCTACAAGTTTATAGCCAAACTTTTCAGCCACTTTTTTTTGTAATTTTTCAATATCTTCATTAACAAATTCAATAATTTCTCCAGTATTAATATCAATTAAATGATCGTGATGTTCTTTTGGAGATTGTTCATATCTTGCCTTGCCACCTTTAAAATCATGCTTTGAAAAAATACCAGCTTCTTCAAATAGTTTTACTGTTCTATAAACTGTAGCTATGCTAATTTTAGAATCCAATTTACTAATTCTTTTGTGCAATTCATCTACATCTGGATGATCTCCTGATTCTGACATAACTTTTGCTACTAGTTTTCTTTGTTCAGTAAGTCTTACTCCTTTTTCAAGGCACAGTTTTTCTATGTTACTACTCATAATATTTTTATATTATAACCAAAACATTTTTTTTTAAAATATATTAATTTAAATTTAACTTAAATATAGCGGCTTAATCAAATCCTCATTTAATAATCCTTTAATCTTAAGCAATTCTAACTCATTGTGATCCAAATCCACCATATTTACATTGTTAAGTTTTAATATTTTTTCGTCGAAATATTTTTTATGATTTTTGACAATAACTTTAAAATTGTTGTTATATTTGTTTATTAGCTGATCAACTGTAATTTCTTCTGGTCTAGAAAAAGTAGTAAAATTTTTATCAAATTTTTTAATAAAATATTTCTCTCTAAATTTGATAATACTATATATGGATTCTTTTTTATTAATAAACTTAGCACAAGACCATATAAAAGTATTAAAACCAATTAATTTTAAATTTTTTGATAGACTAATGCCTTTTGCGGTGGCTAATGAGCCTCTCAGGCCAGAAAAATTCCCTGGGCCCTGATTTACAAAAATTTCTGATATATCGTTAAACTCACTATTATTTTCTTTAAAAAAATCTAATATATGTTTCATCAGTAGGTCATTGTCATATTTATCGCTTTGCAAAATTTTGTTAAATGTTCTACTTTTAGTTTTTAAAAATAATGATCCTATTTCCGTGCTACAATCTATCGATAAAAAATTCATAATATCTGTATTGATACTACTATTATTATCAATAAGTAAATCCCTTGCTATAAATTTAAATGAATTTAATCCTGATAAAGGTGTAATAGCTTTAATGTATCACCGTTTTAACGAAAATAAATATCCATCAACTAATATAAGAAATGAAATTTTTTCAGAACATTTAGATGAAATAAATAATTCAAAATTTGAATTTATTTCTTTTGGTAAATTTAATGAAATTATTAACAGTAAAATGGAAAAAAATTATTTGCTTTTAACTATCGATGATGGTTTTGAATCTTTTTATTTAAATGCTTGGCCAGTACTAAAAAAAAGAGAAATTCCTTTTATTCTCTTTGTAAGCACTAGAGAGGTGGGCAAAAATGGCTACA